>JAICIM010000494.1 GCA_025928885.1 Ktedonobacteraceae bacterium
AATGGACCAGTGGCCGTGACTGTCTGCGCCAGGCTATCCGTCCTCGGCTGCTGAATTTGATAGTTGACTGTCTTTGGCTTGTTCAATATCGGTAATAAAATAGCCAGTAACAGAATAACCAGTAAGATAATTGCGGCAATCACGATCGTGCTTCGCCGTCTCCACCAGGGCGTTTGGGGACCGCCCAACAATCCGGGATCATTGGGGTCGCCTCCACCGAGGCCAGGGAGATTAAGTAATGGACTTGCAGCACCCACCTGCTGCGGTGAACCTTGTTGCTGTGACATACAAAGACTCTCTCCTAAGCATTCAAATATACATATAATTAGTATAATCAGGCGCAGAGACTTACATACATGTTTGGCCGTAGTATACATCTTTACTGAACCGGAAGTGTCTCAATTTTGTAAAAAGATTGTAAAGTTAAATCCCTTTATAATTCCAGTCGTTCAGCTTCAGAACGGGCCTGACAAGCACCCTTTTTCCTTCCAGTACACCTATCATACCTCCCCGGCTATAGCAATCCGCAAATCTCAGCAATCCCAATGGTACCATCGCCTCATTGCTTTGGAAATGAACGCATCTAGCTGTACGATAGTAATAGTACGATACAAGCATGAAAAAGTTTAGCTTTTTGGGAGGGGAATAGGATGATTGTACGCATACACGGCTTTGATTGGCATATCTACGTTCAACAAGTAATGCCAGCATTACATTACTGGTTGATAGAGAGAGATGAAAACTCTCTCTATCAGATGTATCAGTTGACGCGTTGTGCCAGAGAAGAACAGAGCGTACCGACCCCTCTACAATCGCTATGCACATGGTCACGCGCCCGGGCCTATGTCAAACAGTTGCCCGCTAGCCCTCATGCCCGGCACGAGTATACCCATCTCTGCTCCCCCGAACAGTTCACCGCCACCAGCGACCGTTACATCTATCGCCATCCTCCTCAGCTTTTGCGGCCCTCAGAAGCGCTTGCGACGGTCTGGGGCGCATTGATCGAGACCTACTGCCTCCCCTGGTTCTCGCTCTTCCAAAAAGCGCAGACCCACCCATCCTACCAGCTCGGCCACAAACTCTCCCGCCTGCTCAATCAAACGGAGGCACACGAACTGGCAGAAGAGGAGCAGGATAGTGAAGATATCAGCGCCGGGCCTGTTGGCGTGGTAATTGGTCGCCTGCCGACGACGTTGCAGATACGCGGCTGGCTGGCAACGATCGCCATACGCGCGATGGTCCTCTTTGAGCTGCTGGCCTGTGAGCGGCGCTGCATGCCCTTTGGCTATCAGCCTGGAACGCCCTTTGCCTCCTACTCCGGCTATCTCACCCCCGCAGAAGTGCAACAACTCTCCCTCTGTTTACGGGACGTACAGCCCCCGCAGCAAGCCCTCGCCGTGCTCGACTACCAGCGCTTTCGCCAGAAAACCGACACCACGTTTCGCCTACTCGACGAGGTGCTCCCCCTGTACGCCGACACGTTTCTCTCAACAGTCCATCTCGCCGCCCAACAGGGAATCGGGTTGATCTGTAGTATCGGGTAGCATGAGGTATGACACTCTCCTTCCATATTATCCCGGCCCATCATTATCCCAACCCGTCGTAGCCGCGCGGCTACGACACATATTCTCGATGTTTCTCCGCTCAATTGACATCTTCTCTAAAATAACTTAGGATTAAGATGAGCCGGCATTGTCGCCGCTCGCAACCGGTCATTTCAACGCGAAGCGGCACGTCGATGCGCCGCAGAAGCTCCTCTGAAAACAGCAAGATTATACTAGTGGGTTTCTAACTCGTCAGCTATAATCAGTGCCAAATTTCAGAGTAAAAGCTTTCTCGAATAGAAAATCTATCAACAAAAGCTGTAGCGGCATGATCTATCGGTTGATAGCGTTTTCTAGATTCGTGATCGAAGGAGACATGGCATGATAACCCGTCGTGAACGTAGGGGCCGTTACTGGCTCCGCTGGCTACTCATCATCCCCTTCATTGTACTCCTGTGGCCCGCCTTCTATAGCAATGGTGGACCGACCCTGTTCGATTTTCCCTTCTTTTACTGGTTCCAACTGCTCTGGATCATCATAACGGCCATCATCACCGCCGTTGTCTACTTCGCCGGAGCATAGCACAGCCCATCGATGTGTTTGCAGCACATCGGCGTCACAATGCTCTTTTAACGTTCCGTCCGGCTTCTCTATTCATGCATCATCTACCGGCAGATCGTTAAACAGTATCACTACATTCTGAAGGGAGACCTCACTAATGCAGTGGGATGCAATCGCTGTCTTTATCTTTTTTTTCCTGCTTGTAACCGTGATGGGATTTATCGCGGCACGCTGGCGTCGCGGCGACCTGAACCTCATCAATGAATGGGGCCTGGCTGGCAGGCGCTTCGGCACGCTGATCACCTGGTTCTTGCTGGGTGGCGACCTCTATACAGCGTACACGTTTATCGCCGTCCCCGCCGCTATGTATGGCCTGGGAGCGCTTAACGGCTTCTTCGCCGTCCCATACACCATTCTTGTCTACCCGCTCGTGTACATTCTCATGCCCCGCTTCTGGGCCGTCTGCAAACAGCACAACTACGTCACCGCCTCAGATTTCGTTAAAGGCCGCTTTGGCAGCAGATCGCTGGCTCTGGCGGTAGCCTTCACTGGCATTATTGCCACGATGCCCTATATCGCTCTCCAGATGTTCGGTATTCAGGTGTCCCTGGCGGCGCTCGGCATACCGATCACGACCTCGATCTTCGGCCTTAATATCGATATTCCACTGATCATCGCGTTTATCATCCTGGCCGCCTACACCTACACCAGCGGCCTCCGCGCCCCTGCCATGATCGCGCTGGTGAAAGATGCGATGATCTTTATCGTCCTGTTTGCCACAATCATCTACATCCCGATCCGGCTTGGTGGCTTCAGCGCCATCTTCAATGCAGCCCATGCGAAGGCACTCGCCAATCCCAAGTTCTTTGACAACCTGCATCCGCAGCAATATCTGGCCTACGCCACCCTATCGCTGGGTTCCGCGCTGGCGCTGTTCCTGTATCCTCACTCCCTGACGGGCGTCCTGAGCAGCAACAGCCCGAAGGTTGTGAAGCGCAACGCCGCGCTGCTGCCGATCTACTCGCTGATGCTGGGCCTGCTGGCGCTGCTGGGCTACATGGCGATTGCAGCCAAAGTGACCCCGCTCAAGGGCTTTGGCAATAATGGCTCGATCCCGGCGCTGATCAATGCGCTGTTCCCCTCCTGGTTCGCTGGCTTTGCGTTCGCAGCCATTTCGATCGGTGCGCTGGTCCCGGCAGCTGTTATGTCAATTGCGGCGGCCAACCTCTTTACGCGCAACATCTACAAAGAGTACATCAATCGTAGCGCAACCGATCGCCAGGAGTCGCAGGTTGCCAAGCTGACCTCGCTGATCGTCAAGTTTGGCGCTCTGCTCTTCATCGTTTACATTCCCACTCAGTACGTCCTGAACTTCCAGCTGCTCGGAGGCATCTGGATCTTGCAGACGCTCCCGTCGGTCTTCCTGGGCCTCTACACTCGCTGGTTCAACCGCTGGGCGTTGCTGGTTGGCTGGGCAGTGGCGATGATTAGTGGCACCTGGATGTTTATCGCGACCCGCCTCACTGCGACGGTCGCGCCCTTCTCTATTGCCGGGCTGGTCCTGAGTCCACCCATGTACCAGGCGGTCTCCGCACTGATCGTCAATCTCGTCCTCTCGGTCATCCTGACCCCGATCTTCGAGGCCATCGGAGCCAGGCGAGGCCAGGATATCACCTCTCCCGCCGACTACGACGACGAGACGGTTGGAGCCGAGCCGGTCGAAGCCGGCAAAGAAGCATTGGGCTAATATCGAGCTAATAAGCAACGCAGAGTTCCAGCAAATAACGCCGGAACTCTGCGTTATTTCTTGAAAACCATGCTTTATACGGGCATAATTCATCACACCCCATTTATCCAATAATTCGTTCAAAAATCCTCAATTAAACGAAATGCTGGCAATTTAACCGTTGGTGGAGGCATATTAATATATCGGATTTTTCGGGTATTTAAGGATTTTTGATGAGTCAATGGATAAATGGGGCGTGATGAATTATGTTCGTACAAGTTGCCTCCCCTTGAACTCATATGCTAAGCTAACAAAACGTGTTATCCCATAACTGAAGAAGAGAGAAAAAGAGCGCTATCTATGAGCTTTGATGATGATTTTTCTGAGGAAGAAACAGAAACGGGCAGCGATGAACTGCTTTCTGACGACAATCTGCGTCTCCCAACAGATGCCAGCCCCCTCGTCCGCCTCCATGCCATTCGCGCGTGGCTTGCACGCCGCCAGCACGAGACGCGCATCGAGATCGGCGAGGCCGCTCTGGCCCTCCAACGCTTGATGGAGGATGAACCACAAATGACGAGGGTCAGGAGGCGCGAACGGACTGGCCTTATGGAACGCGTGCAACAAACACAGCAGGAGATGGAAGGCGCTCAGCAACGCCTGAACACTTATGAAGAGGCTCAGACGCTGCTAGAAGATTGCATCACCCATACAACGCTGGGAGAGCGTACCCTGGTGGAATATTATCTTGCGCTCGAAGACCTGCTTCAGCGCGGCAATCTCTCCGACGAGGAGCCATCGCCACAACAGGAGGCACTCATGGACGTACAGCAGCGCGTTGAACATGTCAGCGCCCCCTATGAAGAAGATTGAACAGGCGTTTATCACTTCCCAAAGGGAACGGTTGTGCTTGTATCAAAACGCAGCGAGAGGGTGGAAAGAGATACCTGGGTATCGACGGGGAAATCAAAGTAGCCGGTTTGTGGCTGATTGGGCATCTCCACCGGATTCACCGAAACTCGTTTTACCCCAATCACCTTCCCATCAGGCAGCACGAGATGGGCCAGCGAGGCATAATCAACGCCCAGGATCTCCTGGCCCTTATACTGCGTTTTGACCATCACTCGCACCGTGTATTTTCCGGCACGATTCTTATCATCCGAAAACTTCGTCGCAATCATGGCCTGCGAGACGGTGATATCGATATCTTTATATTGAAAGGTATGGTTGATATCCACCTTTTCCATTAAATTGGTAATGCCGAGTGTTGGCGTCATTTCAAAGTCTCCTCTGACATTATTTGTGTCCCCTTCCGGCGGCGCATAAAATAATACCATAATGACGGCTAGCATAATAACTGCAATGGCGATCAATGTGCCGATCCGCACCGATCGGAAACGACGTTTTTTCTCTATCTGATCCATAGCTATAAGTTTTGCTCCCACTGTATACGAATAAATCCGGCAAAGAGTGTCGTAGCCGCGGGGGGGGTTGGGGCGGGGGGGGATATTAGGCGGACACAAAAAGGCGGGCGGGACAAAATTTCAAAATAGTTTTATAAAA
>JAICIM010000285.1 GCA_025928885.1 Ktedonobacteraceae bacterium
TGGGGGGGGGGGTGTTGTTGGCGGTTGTTTTCGGCGCCTGTGTCCCCTGGTGTTTGGGGCCTTGCGCGTTATACCGCCCCGCGGCTACGACATATTTTCAGGATTTCACGCATGGCTATGGGAGTTACGTCCGCTTTACAAACAATCCTGTCTTCTCCTTGCATTGAGCGGCGCGGGTGTTATATGTAGACTTATTTTTATAAAACACTTTGCTTGCATGCAATTTGAAGAGGAGAAGGTTTCAATGCTTACTCAGGAACAACAGGGGTTCTATCAGGAAAACGGCTATATACTGGTGAAAGGCTTGTTTTCACGCGATGAAGCGGTGGCGTGGCGACAGGAATGCCATGCGCTTGCTGAAAGGTTGTCAGCGCATCAATCGATCGATGCGACGTGGGGCAGCGCACGCGCCAGCGTCAAGCAGCAAACACAGCTGTTGCATTGCCATGATGTGCAATTTCAGGCAGCTACATTCACGCGCCTGCTCGTCGATGAGCGCTTGACCGGGATTGCGGCCAGCATAATCGGGAGCGAGAATGTGCAGCTCCATCACAACAAGATGTTTATCAAGCCGCCTGAGAAGGGGTCGCCCTTCCCCATGCATCAAGACTACCCGTTCTTTCCACACGAGCGCCATAGCATGATCGCCGCCATCTGCCATTTTGACAATGCGCCCGTTGAGAAGGGTTGCGTCCTCGTTGTCCCGGGCAGCCACAAGCGCGGGCCGGTTGAGCATATCGAGGAGGGCGGCTGGCATCTCCCATTTGAGCAATATCCACTGGAGGACGCCGTTCCCTGTGCCGCCGAAGCAGGCGATGTGTTATTCTTTAGCTATCTGACCATTCACGGCTCAGGTGTCAATGTAAGCAATGAGGCGCGGACAACGCTGCTGATCCAGATGCGCGATGCAGAGGACCGCCCGGCGCTCGATGTACATCAATCGCGCGGCCAGGGCATGATGTTGCGTGGCATCGATCCGTTGTCCCGCTAGAGAAGGCATGCGATGGATGCGGCGTCCAGTGTAGCTCAGTTTACCGATCTCAATCTCTTGTCGCTCTCCCTGCGGTTCGGCAGTTTCACCTGTGAGCTGTTGAACTGGGGCTTCTTCGAGCCACTCTGGTGGCGCAACTATCTGCATGTCCACTCTTTTTTCGAGGTCTGTTACGTCTATCAGGGGCTTGGCACATTTCGCATCAACGACCAGATATGCCCGGTCCAGTCTGGTGATGTCTTCGTTGCCCGCCCTGGCGAGGCCCACGAAATTATTTCGTCACACGATGAGCCGCTGGGCATCTATTTCTGGGCCTATACGCTGCTGCCGGGAGAACAGCGCGGCGATGAGCAGTCCGGTGTGGATGTGGTAATGGGCGCTTTCCTGGCGTCCCGGCAGGCGATCAGCGCCAGAACGCCCTCTATGCTCAGGACGCTTCAGCTGCTCAGCGAGGAGGTGACGCGCAAGGAACCGGGATATCTTCAGGCGATCGAGGCACTGACGGTGAAGCTGTTGCTGGATACCGCCCGCGCCGTCGTCGATCTGCCTCGCCTCTCTGTGCCGCTCGATCTGCCTGCGAAGCGTTCGGATGAAGCTATCGTGCAGGTGATGGTGCGCTACCTGCGCGACAACTATAGCCGTTGCTCGCTCTCCGTCTGCGATCTGGCGGCCCAGGTGCATCTCAGCGAACGCCACGCCAGCCGCCTGTTTCATCAGGTCATGGGAACTACGATCAAAGCCTACCTCACCACCTTGCGCATGGAAAAAGCGGCCCAGCTGCTCCTCGATGGCCGCACCTCCATCAAAGAGGTCGCGCTTGCCACCGGTTATCCCGATGTGCGCTACTTCACGACGCTCTTTCATCAGCGCGTGGGCCTGCCCCCCGCCTCCTTTCAACGCAAAGGTGGGACGCGCTTTCTGGTCAATGTTCAGGAATAACGAACTTGACCTAAACGACAAAAACTGTGCGCGACCGATCAGACTCAGTTGCCCAGACGCTTTCAATCGTTGCGAGAGGAACGGCTGTGGTTGCAATCTCAAACTTCTCTGGAACTGCTGCTTGCAGCACGCCCTCAGCCGCCTTGAGGAAATGTGCGGGGGAAACGCTGCCAATGCCGCTGCCCATTAGCTGGATGGCAGAAGAACGCAGGACAGGACTCGGCAGCGAGATGTTAAAGGCGCTGACCGAACCGATCTGGACAAAGCGGATCGGCATCTCATCCTTCCCAGCTCTGGTCGCTGCGATCAGCAGTCGCTCCATACTCGGCCCCCACAGGTAGTCGAGCACCACATCGATCCCCTCGTGAAATGGCTCCAGAAACGCTTTTTCCAGCGCCTCTCCGTCCTCTACGAGCGGAATGGTCACGTCGGCCCCTAGCGCTGTCAGTGCTCTTAGCGCTTCGGTATTGCGCCCTGTGGCAATCACTTTTCCCGCGCCAAGATGTTTAGCGATCTGAACTGCGAGGCGACCCGATGCCCCCGTTGCGCCGTTGATCAGCACCGTTTCGCCTGCTTGCAGCTTTGCTCGTTCCTGTAATGCCGCCCAGGAAGACATGCCAGGATTGGCGATCGCTGCGGCGGTCACGTCGTCCAGCTCGTCAGGCAGAGTGACGCAGTGGGAGGCAGCCACCTTAGTTTGTTCTGCCATGCTGCCGTAAGGGGCAGTGGGCAATATAAAGTAGACGCGCCGACCATCCGCCAGCCGCCCGACGCCATCAATGCCAACAATAAAAGGTTCATGACCTGACGTACTGTAGTGCGCACCTGATGCCATGCCTCTCGTTACATGGTTCAACGAGGCAGCCGTCACGGTAATTAGATGTTCTCCCTCGGTGGGATCGGGTGCGGGAAAGTCACCATATACGGGTGCTTGACCAGCTTTTAAAACAAGAGCAGCTTTCATATTATTCTCCTATGTCATTCATAATAGGAACCTTCTCGTAGGAGATTCCCGATTTGATTTTTAAATGCGTGTATTTTGCACGTATTTAATATACCAGATAGAGCATGGACATGTCAAGCAAGTCCGTGTATACTACACGTATATGAACGAGGATATTCGACAATTTTTTGATGCCCTTTTTGATATCATCGGGTTGATGAACCTGCCACAGCGCGATAACGTCCTGCTGCAAGAGGCGGGCGTATCTCTTGATCGTGCGCTGTTTCCTTTGCTGGTGGTGCTTGATCGTCGCGGCACTCTTGGGATCATGGAGTTGGCGGGGCTGGTTGGGCGCGATCATACCACCGTCAGCCGTCAGGTCGCGACGCTGACGCAACTGGGGTTGGTGACGCGCCAGGCCGGTACCAGAGATCGGCGCGAACGTAAGGTGATGGCAACTCAAGAGGGGTTAGCAATCGCCCAGGCGCTAGATGCTGCCCGCGAAAGGCTGATACAACCCGTCGTTGCACAGTGGGGTGAGCAGGACTGGAGAACCTTCGTCTCGTTGCTCCGCCGCTTCGCCGATGACGCGCAGGCACATCCGTTACCTGAAAAAGATGAAAATTCGCACAATCTGTAAGAGATGCAGCAAAGCCGGTCGTAGCCGCGCGACATGATCATGCGTCAAGAGCGGATTATTGCGTTGTTAGAGCGGGAAGAGATGGGAGATTTTGGAGCGCTCCCAAATGCGTGAGCAAACGTTGGGATGATTTCATCCAGGATCGCTGCAAGGCTCCGCTGCCCTCCCAGCGTCAGTTTGTCGATCTGTTCTCGCAGCTTTTCGCCCTCTTTCGAGGCATCGTGCTTGAGCAGCGCCTCGATCAGCGGTGCGTTGATGATCTCACGCGGCGAAATCATCAACGCATTCATCATCATGTATGCAGTAAAGAGATTCTGATTGTGTTCGTCGCTGGCCGCCGCATGGACCGCTCTAGTCTGATAGAGGGCTATGCATTTCTGGGCCAGGGTCATACCGTCTATTGAGAGGGGACCTGTATATTCAACGCCGGGCCAGAGCAGGTCCGATATTGCGCTGAGCCACCAGGCCGGTTCAATCCGCTCTTGCAAGCGCTGAAACGTGCGCCGTTCAAAGTCGGATTGTGGATGCGCTTGTTGCTCTTGCAAACACTGTTCCAGCACCTCCGCGCCTATCGCCGCAGCGGTCATGCCCTGCCCATACACCGGGTCAAAATGGCAAAAGGCGTCGCCCAGAGCAAGCAAGCCCATCGGCCATAGCTCCATCTGTTCGTAATGCTGGCGGGTACACTCCGGTACGCGGAAGCCGCGCAGCGAGGTGCTCAGTTCCGCACCCCAGAGCGCCTCAGCAATCAAAGGGCTGCTAAGCTGTGCAAATCCTTGCGTAAAACCTTCTGCATTGATGGGGGGATACTGCTCACCACCGGCCAGATACTGGCAGGCTATATAGGTGCGGTTTTCAATGGGAAATAGTCCCCCTCCCGCTATTCCTTGCGACGGTCGAGCGTAGATCTGTATTTCTCCTGTTCGGGCAGAGGAGCGTGGGAGCCGATAGTAACCTGTGGTGTAACCAAGTTCGTTTTTGACCCGTTCTGGTTCTGCAACAGTGTAGCCCGCCGTCTGTAACCATTCAGGCAACTGCGAGGAGCGCCCGCTGGCATCGATCACCAGATCAGCTTCAAGGGTCTGCTGCTGGTGCAATTTTCCCCTTGCCCGCACCCGCACACCGCTCACTCTGTCTCGATTGGATGCGAATATCAGCCCAATCGCATCCTGTCCCGTGAGAAAACGGATATTGGGTATCGCCTGCAAGCGCCGCCGT
The DNA here is from genome assembly GCA_025928885.1 of Ktedonobacteraceae bacterium. Classification (GTDB taxonomy): domain Bacteria; phylum Chloroflexota; class Ktedonobacteria; order Ktedonobacterales; family Ktedonobacteraceae; genus JAICIM01. The sequence continues at coordinate 4,732 of JAICIM010000285.1, forward strand.
AACACCCATTCAAGTAGCGCTCTGCTGGCTCCTACCTTTCGCACTGAGAGCTGGTAATCCACGTCGCCATAGTTTGTGGAGACTGCAAATACTCCGTGCTGGCTGGCTGGCATGCAAAAAGCGCCATGTGCCAGTAACTCATCTTCAAAGCCGGGGAACAGACGCTCAAGAATGCGGGTGCCGCTGGGAAGCATGGCATGAGGATGAAATGCCTGTGGCGTTCCCATGCGATTCATTGGTTCATTGGGCAGGATGTCCCGCTCGACGATGACAACCTGATCATATTGTTCGCAAAGTACTCGCGCGGCCAACAATCCCGCGATGCTCCCTCCAATCACCAGCGCCGTTTTGTCTCGTTCATTCATCATATTGCTATTGCTCATCATACTATAGCTTTCCTCTCGCAAACCCAGATGCATGGGGATAGACCTGATGCCGTAATGAACTTTTACGACCAAATCCAACAAAGTTCTTACGTAGTTGCGCGACTTTATCGCGCTTGGGGCCACTTTTGAGGATGGTGAACCAGCGCGATAAAGTCGCGCAACTACGTAAGAAGTCATTATAACCTGTTCAGGTTGCATCTGTTCTTATTTATTCATCAAAAAGGAAGGGGCTAGAAAATCTGAAAAAAGATGGAAAATAGTATATCTAGCTTTATTGTATATCTTGCCTGTCCCTCACAGTATATACAATCTAGAGATGAAAATGCTTGTAAATTCTTGCTCTTTTTTTCAGATTTTTTCAATATGAGATAATGTGGCTCATAGTGAAGCATGCAACTCTTGCTCAAAGCTGAAGGTGACTGTGGGGACAAGGAAGCAGAACGGGGCAGCATCTCCCACAAACAACGGGGCCGTCCGAGAATGGACGCTGCCTGCAAGCGGTTCGCAGCTGGTCAGCGGAATATTGAGCGTGATCTCCTGCCGCGTCAGACGTGCATACCAGGGTTGTGTGGAGAAGGCGCGATCCTGCGGCACACAATAGGCCAGCATCTCTTCATAACTGGCAAAGCAGCAATCCCAGGGGCCGCTTGTTGGTTGCTCAAAGATGCGTCGCAAGCTGGCCTGAGCATCGAGAGCTATCCCCGTGCCGCCATCCAACAGCAGCTCAACCGTCCCATCCTGCCCAACTTCAATGCTGCCAGCTTGCAATACGTGCATAGGCATCCCCTCAGCAAACAGACGCGCCCCCAGTGCAACCAGCGTGCTGCTACAGGCGTTCGTGACGAAGAAGACGCCCGAGTTGTTCGTGCGTGGATCGCGTACATAGATGCGCCAGTTTGTCTGGACGGGCGATGGAAAGAGCCTGCGCAAGGGACCCAGGAGGCGCGGACCAAAATGGCCGTGCTTGTATGTAAGGAAGGTGAAGAGGGCGAAGCGGTCATCGGGGCCGATCCGCTGTAGCTCCAGTCCCACCGGCACAAACGGCTCTAACCTGCTGGCCTCGACGATATAGTTGACATAGAGTACGCGTTTGATATCGCTGAGGAAGGCCACCATCGGCACGTATTCGCAGAGCGTGCGCAGAAAGCGGCTGTTGGCGATCAGGTCGAGCACGCGTGCGCGAGGATGGTGCCAGGGCGCAGAGCGTCCCACCTCCTGATCGGGTCGCGCCGCCCGCATCACCATCTCAGCAGCCAGAGCAAGCCAGGTGAGCAGGAGGATAAAGCCGAGCGCGTTCCCTGTGGCGATCCAGAGCGACGAGAGTTGCAGGAACGATGGAAGCAAGGGGCTGACGCTCAGGAAGGCGAAAAGGCTCCAGAGCAGCAGCGAGTAAGTAGTGAGGCTGCGAGGCCAGCGCCACGCCTTTTCGGTCGCGAAACACCACGTCCAGCCAACGGCGGCGAGGGTATAGCCACCACCGCCAAAGACGCCAATCCAGCCAAAAACGGTTGCCTCAAACTGACTATAGAGCGCAAGCGTACCGTGTTGTGCCAGCGCCACGCCCTGGGTCATCCAGAGTATCTGCCCCATCTGATCGGGGATCATGCCCGCGACCACAAGCAACGTGCTGAGCAGAGCCGCCAGACGCCAGCGAATGCGCAACAGGGCCAGCGAGATGAGTAGATCCGAAAGGGCGGTCAGTTGCCAGGTAAACCAGCCCAGCCGCCAGAGCCAGGGCTTGTGGGCAACATAGAGCATGCGGGCCGCGCCATCATTGGGGCCACCGGGGAGACCCGCCAGCAAAAAGAAGACCATCGCCAGCATCGCGACGCCATGTATGCAAAAAGAAAAGAGGAGGGTTCGCTCTAAGAAAAGTTGTGGACCCCTTGACATCGAGCCTCCTATAAGCAGGCTATGAAGGTTGCACCCTGACCGATGATTCGTTTGCAATGCGCAAGCGAGCGCCGCAGGATTGGCGGATAATCAGGTTGGTCGGTAGCTTGATATGCTTGGGTGCGTCGCTGATCTGCGATTCGATCCGGTTAATCAACAACGTCCCGGCGTGCATGCCCATCTCGATGCTTTGCTGGGCGATCGTCGTTAACGGCACGCTCATCAGTGCCATGTAGTGGAGATCGTCGAAGCCCACCAGCGCAAGATCTTCGGGGACGCGCACCCCATGCCGTTGTGCCGCATGAAAAAGTTCGAGCGCAATCGAGCCGTTGACCGCGAAGAAGGCGCTGGGGCGATTGGGACTGGTCATGATTTCATCGAAGGACATGGCAGCTGGATTGTACTTCTTGTCGTTGGTCAGGTTGCAGACAAGCGTTTCGTCGTATGGCTGATGGTACTCATAGAGCGCCTTGCGATACCCTTCCCAGCGATCGCGCACCGAGGTCGTCAACAGATTGCCAACGGAGCCATAGGCAAAGCCGATGCGCCGATGCCCCAGGATCAGGAGGTGTTCGGTCGCGCGATAGCCGCCGCCAAGATTGTCAGAGGTCACATGGTCGCTATCAAGATCGGAGAGGTAGCGATCCACCAGGACAAATGGGAAACCCTCTTGCTGAAGCTGAGCGATGGTGTCGTCGTGCGAAACGTTGCTCAGCGGAAAGATGATCAGGCCGTCGGTGTTTGCCTTCAAGCGCATAATGTCGAGCGCCATCGCCTGCGTGTTCTCTTCCGCATAGGCAAAGTTCAATTGGTAGCCGCATGGCCTGGTTGCCTGCTCGATTCCGCGCAAAATACCCATATTCAGTTCATCGCTGACCTCGCTGAGAATCACGCCGATGCTTCTGGTTGCCTGCGGTGCCGCGCCTGGCATTGAGCGTTTCTGCCCTAGAACCGAGTCGCTGACAAAGGTGCCGCTCCCCTGCACCCGATTGAGCAACCCCTCGCTGACAAGTGCGGTGAGCGCCTGACGCACGGTTCCCCGACTGGTATTGTATTGCTCGGCCATCTTCAGTTCCGCAGGCAGGCGTTCCCCCGCCTTCAAATCGCCAGTAAGGATGCGGTCCCGTAGCTCCTGAGCGATTTGTGTATGCATAACCCGCGATTGAGGACCATTTCCCGATTTTTGCACGAACTTGCTTCCCCTCACCAGATCAACGCTCTTCTTGTAAAAAGAGAGGGATCACTTAAATCCACATGAATACTTCAACACTCTATTCTCTGTATCTTGAGTATGTTCACCGCCATAACAGGCTCATTCCGCTAGTGGGGCGTACAGAGAGGCCATTTTCAAGCATGAAATATATTATTTATGATAACTATATTCCCTTGAAAAGTCAAGCTCTTTTGGGCTACAACCATACAAATTTGTCCATACAAATTTGTCCGGGTGTTGCCCAAGCCTGCCTCTGGAATCTCTTATATTTCGTAGTGGAGCGATTTATCGCGTTGGTGGAAGCGCATCGCACGCTGCCCAAACGCGATCATGCTCTTTCATGAATACATCCGGGAACCTCTTTCGTAGCCGCGGGGGGAGTGATCGCCCAGTCAGACAGTATGACCCACACCCGAGAAGGATGCGGCGAGGACAAGAGAAGAGATTTATATCAAAAAAGATAAAAAAACAAATAAAAAAAAAAAAAACAAA
>JAICIM010000344.1 GCA_025928885.1 Ktedonobacteraceae bacterium
CTGGCGAACGGCGATCGTGTTTGGCGTAAGAATAAGCGTGGCCCGCTGGATATCGGCCATCGTCACCAACCCGACAATCGTTTTGCCCGCGCCACAGGGTAGTACCACGACGCCACTGCCACCGCTTGGTGCGCCCCCCGCATAGAAGGCGGCGGAGGCGGCATACTGGTATGTACGTGGCTCAAAAGACTTCTGTTGCGCGGTCGTAGTTTGCAGCTTCATCGGCAGCGGCGAGCCATCGGTATAGCCTGCAAGGTCTTCTGCCGGGAAGCCAATGTGAATGAGCGCCTGCTTGATATGGCCGCGACGAGACGCATCGACTTGCAGCGTATGGCGGTCGATCTGGCGCAAGATATAGGGCTGCGTGCGCTTATGACGGGTAACTTCGGTCATCAGTGCGATGTCATCCGAGGTCAGCAGCAGGTTGTCGCCGTCGCGTATGAGTTTGATGCGGCCATAGCGGCTGATATATTCGCGGATATCGACGGAGATATTGGGCGGAATGGTATATTTGCTGTATTGTTCCAGGAGTTCCAGGACGGATTGCGCACTCATGCCTCCCGCTGCGGCGTTCCACAGGGAGAGCGGAGAGAGGCGATAGGTATGGATATGTTCTGGTGATTTTTCTAATTCAGCGAACTGGGCCAGGGCGTCGCGTGCTTCGGCGTGGAGTGGATGATCCACTTCGAGTAAGATGGTGCGATCGCTCTGGACGATGATGGGATTGCTCGGATTCATAGAAGCGTTTACACTCCAGGCATACTAGCCCATTTTTTTACATAGCCAGTAATAGCGGTAACTGCTGGCTCTTCGAAGCCGCGCATAAGGTGCCGCGCTCCTGTAATGACCTTAATACCCTTTGGGCCGGGTAATTGTTCAACAAAAGGCTCTAATTTGTAGAGAGGGCAGATTTCATCAAATTCGCCAGTAATAAAGAGCTTTGGGCGATCAAAAGGTCTGGGAAAGCCGTTGGCAGCGCGGAAGAGAGGCAGACTGATTGCCACAACGGTACGTACCCGGGGATCAAAGGGGGCATAGAGCAGAGCGGCATACGCGCCGAAGGCATGCCCGATGACGCAGAGTTTGGCCGGGTTTGCTCCGGGCTGTGCTATCGCCGCTTCAAGCGCCCCGGCGAGATCTAATGGTTCCAGTCGCCCGTCGGTTTGTTGCCCCTGGCTTTTGCCGACGCCGCGAAAGTTAAAGCGAAGTACAATCATGCCGGATGCAGCCAGATCCCTTGCCAGGTTGATGATCAATCCATCGTTCATGTCACTGCTGGCTGGTTGTGGATGACACAAAACAATTACTGGCGCTGCTTCCAGCTTCGCTGGTTCATGCACAATCCCTTCCAGGAGTTGTGCCGGTTTTCCTTTACTGTAAAATGTAACAGGTCGCTCTTTCAATGCTGATGAGGTCATCTGTTGCCCTTCCGTCCGCTACCCTAGAGATTGCAATACAGATTTTATCTTATCTTAGCTAAGATGTCACGTCAACTTTTCTGACGAAAAACAGGGGAAAGATTTACTATCTGCCTTTTTTGCCCCCAAAAAGTACCGGCATGTGACCGATTCGGAAGAAATTTGACGAACTTTGTAAATTTTGTGAAACAAAACCTATGCATGTGAGCCGAAGAATGTTATACTAAATATGACATATGTATGCTTATTTTTAACCATGTTGGTATCGTATGTCAAATAAAGAACAAGAGTTATTTCTTTATTATTTCGTTAGCTTGCTGGTGATAAACCACTAACGAATGGCGGTGAGAGATTGAATAATGCGATTGCTTATATTTTGCCTGTCACCTTCTTTCTCTCGGTGCCTTCTGCCTGGATCATTCTTCTGGGGGGGGAGTGATCCCAGCGGGTTCATGCTTATCGTCCGTCGTGACACCATGATGCAGTGAGCCGCATCATCTTATTTTTCGCTACATAACGACATATCGTACAAAAAGATAGGTTGAGCTTCTCATGTTTAATAGTATGTATTACTATTATTCGTGGCTTGCGTGATACAAATGTACGGTGTACTGTTATAGGTATGCGAGTAAGAGAACGCAATGGTTGGGGTGATCTCACGCAATGCAAATTTGCGCTTTATGCCTCCGTGCCAGGGGGCTGCGGGATGGGGTTGCGCGAGGTCGGCTCAGTGTACATAGTGAAGTGTAGAGGTAGGAGAACGCATGTCCAGCATTTTAGTCGTCGAGGGTGAGGAAACGATCAGTGGCTTGCTCAAAGAGGCTCTAGGGGCCAAAGAATATCAGACTGTCATGGTCCTCAATGGCGAAGATGCTGTGCAGTTTGCCTTACGGGAAATACCGCATCTCATTGTGATCGATTTCATGCTCCCTGGTTTGAATGGATACGATTTGATCCGCCGTTTGCGCGATCATCCGAAAAGTATGCACATTCCTATCATTGTTGTCAGCTCTGGTTGTTCGCCAGCGGAGAAGGTGCGTGCCTTTGAATTAGGGGTAGATAGCTTTCTAACTGTTCCGTTCGATCCGCTTGAATTGCTTGCCCATGTGCGCCGTCAGTTGCGCCGTGCTCAACAAACATTTCTCTCTCCACTGACCCAGCTCCCTGGTGGCTTACAGCTTGAACGTGCCATTCACTATACGCTCAGTTCGTTGGAACCCTGGAGCATTCTGTATGTTGACCTCGATAATTTCAAGGCGTTCAATGATGTGTATGGCTTTCACGCTGGCAATAATATGATTCTATTGGTGAGCCGTATCTGTCAGAATGTGGTCTATGAATATGGCAATGCTGAGGATTTTGTCGGACATATTGGCGGCGATGATTTTCTCATTGTGACTACTCCTGATCGTGCCACAACGCTCTATCGTCATATCCTGGAGCGCTACAAACGCGAAAGTACGCCCTTTTATCACCCGGATGATCTGGCGCGTGGTTCAATCAATGCAATTGATCGCAAAGGCAAGCCGTATCAGTTTCCGCTGGTCTCGCTGTCAATTGGTATCGTGAGCGATCAGATGTGTGATCCGCGTAGCATTGATGAAATCGGCACGTTGACCGCTGAAGCCAAGCGCCACGCCAAGCTTTCCTCCAATAACGTCTTTCATATCTCCTCTCATCGCAATAGGCCCGTACCCAGCAGCATTCGCGATTCCTATTCTTTTGCGCCCTTCGGACGATTGAGTCAGGTTGGTCGCAGCCTGTTTCCAACCATTGAGAAGGATGCGATGGCTGAGTTTAAGTAGCTTCTGGCGCGTTGACCTCGGCTCGCAAACATTGAGCGGTGATATGATCGGTAATGAGCACATTGGCCAGCCCCGCTTTGAGGGCTGCGCGAATGGCTGGAATACGAGCTTTGCTGGCTCCCGCCACGAGTATGACTTTGGTGTGCTGGCGGCTGATTCGCTCGGGCAAACGTGGGATCTCCAATCCCGTGAGATAGTAGGGGGGAGGATGTAACATGTTGTTGAGCGAACGCCCCTGGGCATCAAAGACCCAGTGATTGATATCTGCCACCGGATGATACCCCTGCAACACCTGGACCTGCTGTTCGGAAAGCACCCCTCGTTTCACCATATCGTGATCCAGGTCGGGGGTCCATAGCCCCATTATGATAATGTTGGCCTGCTCAATCATTTTGAAAACATCGCGTACCAGGGGCAGGGTGCGGGCCTGTTCCTGCTGCTCTCGCGTCTCCACGAGTGCGGGAATGGGCAGCCAGGCGTGGCCACCACCGTACAATTTGGCGATGTCGTAGGCGACCAGATTGGCGTCGCCGATGCTGGTATGCCGCTCCACAAATCCGATGGTGGGTACCACCTGCAAATCAGAGAGGCTTTTGCTCGGTTTGAGATGACGAACGATATTTCTCATGATGCTGCGACCCCCCGTGACTGCCAGAATATCGTGATGCGTGATCACCTGATCCAGGTAGTGAGCAGCGGCCTCTGTAATCTCTCCCAGCACATCTTCATTGATGTCTGTGTCTGGCTTGCTGTCGTCAAAGCTGCGGCCAGGGACCAGAATCAGGTCTTCTAACTCCAGATGAAAACGCAGGTCGCGGGCGAGGTTGGACAGGTAGCCGGCTCGCTCTTCAGGAATCACGGAAATACGCACGATGCCCCGATCTTCCGCTTTTTGCAGGGCTTTGCTGATGGTCTGTCGCGAGCAAAACATGAGGCCAGCAATGCTCTCCTGCGTCTTGCCCTCGATATGGTAGAAGGTGGCGACCTTGCGTAAGAAGCGATCATCGGCCAGCAAACTACCTTCCGACAGGTTGCATTGGGGCGTATTCGTCAACACGGGGTCCGTCCTTTCAACTTAATGTTACATAAGATGTCACACAAGAAATATAAGACTGCTCAGTTAAATGACTTTCTTATTTCAAAGTATATCCAATAGATTACACAAAATGACAACAATGTGCAAGTATGAGTGAGAATTTTATCATACAAATATTGAACTTTCGTGTACATGGTGATAAGCTTGTATTAGAAACATAACAACGTACCTTATTGGAGGGAGATTGTGATGGTGGATATTCAGTTTAAAGTAGAGAAGGGACGTGTCCTCGTTCCAGTTGGGGTACCCTGCCCCTTTGGCTGCAAGTATTGTTACACCCGCAATGGCGAAGTAGGACCGGCACGCGTCAAGCCTGCCGAGATTTTGAGTCACCTGCAGGAATTTGCAGCAACGCATGCGTTCAGCACGATTCAATTTGGCTATGATAGTGATCCGTTTGCGTTTCCCGAGCGTGGGATCGCGATGCTTGAGCGGCTGATTGGATTGGGGAAACACATTAATTTCAGTACAAAAGCCTGTATTGAAGGGACAGTGCTTGATGCTCTTGCGGTGGTCCGGCGTAAACTGGGAAGTCATCTTACACTCAGTGCGCTGGTCTCTTTGAGTTGCTGGGAGTCGGCACCCGTTGTTGAGCCGCATACCCCCACACCCCAGGAGAGGATGCGCACCGTCAGCAATTTAAAACGCATCGGCGTCCCAGCGTTTATTGCGGTGCGTCCTCTCTTGCCGCATATCGCAGATGCAGAGTATGAACAGTTGATTGATGAGGCACTGCGTGCCGGTTGCGATGGATTTATCTTAGGTCCGCTCTATGCCGACGAGAAAGAACGCTTCGTCAGATTTGTGCCAAAGGAGATTTTGAGGAAGACGCCAGGGCGCAACGTTGTCGTTCCCTGGTCCGCTCATGCCCCTGTATGGACTCGTTATGAAGATGGGGTGCGCATGCAGCGGATTATGTTATTGGTGGAGGGGAAAGGAGGAAAAGTTTTCTGGTCATCGGCAGATGCTGTAGAGAGCGTTACCCATGCAGTTCTCTAAAAGATGTGCTAAATGAGAGGATGGAGGTTATAGAGTAGGTGGGCCATGTATCTTTTTCTGTGAATGGATGCGATGACCTGTAAACTTTGTAGTACCTGTAGTGCAAAGAGGGAAGCCGCAACAAAGCCGCTTCCCTCTTCTTAACTTGTTGTAATCGCGCTATTAATATGCTTCTGTACGTTCAAAACCGGACAGATTTACCCCCAGTTCGGGTATTTCGTCGTTTGTTTCACTGTCGATGACGTGTATCTTCTGGTCGTCATCGTTGAGAATCTCGATGTTGAGGCCCAGGCTTTGCAGTTCCTTGACCAGCAACTTGAAGGCTTCCGGGACGCCCGGCTCAGGGATCTGATCGCCTTTGACAATTGCTTCATATGCTTTCACCCGCCCACTGGTGTCGTCAGATTTGATGGTGAGCATCTCCTGCAACGTGTGTGCGGCTCCGTATGCTTTTAAGGCCCAAACCTCCATTTCGCCAAAGCGTTGACCGCCAAATTGGGCGCGGCCTCCCAACGGCTGTTGCGTGATCATGCTATAGGGACCGGTGGAGCGAGCGTGTACTTTATCTTCCACCATATGGGCCAGTTTAAGCATATAGACATCGCCAACGGTAATCGGCTGATCGAAGGCTTCTCCTGTACGCCCATCGAACAGCTGGATCTTGCCTGTTTCTGGTAGACCGGCGCGGCGCAGCATCTCCTCTATATCCCCTTCAGTCGCTCCATCGAAAACAGGTGTTGCGATCTTCATGCCAAGCAGGTTCGCTGCCCAGCCGAGGTGCGTCTCCATGATTTGCCCGATATTCATACGGTGCGGCACACCCAGCGGCGTCAGGATAATGTCAACCGGGGTGCCATCGGGCAGGAAGGGCATATCCTCTACCGGCAAGACGCGCGAAATGACGCCTTTATTGCCGTGGCGCCCGGCCATCTTATCGCCGACGCCGATCTTATGTTTGCGAGCAATGCTGACGCGCACGGACTGATTCACGCCTGCTGGCAGATCATCACCCCAGTCGCGCGAGAAGATCTTTACGTCGATCACCTTGCCGTGTTCGCCGTGTGGCATGCGGAGTGAAGAGTCCTTGACCTCGCGGGCTTTCTCACCGAAGATGGCACGCAACAGCTTCTCCTCTGCTGTTAGCTCCGTCTCTCCTTTTGGGGTGATTTTGCCGACCAGAATATCCTGTGATCCCACCTCCGCACCAATATAGATGATGCCGCGCTGGTCCAGGTTGCGCAGCGCCTCTTCGCCAACGTTGGGCAGATCGCGCGTGATCTCCTCTGGACCCAGCTTGGTGTCGCGTACCTGTAGCTCGTAGTCTTCGATGTGAATCGAGGTAAACACATCTTCACGCACGAGCCGTTCGCTGATCAGGATCGCGTCTTCAAAGTTGCCGCCCTCCCAGAGCATGAAGGCGACCAGCACATTCTGGCCCAGCGCCAGTTCTCCCTGATCGGTGGAGGAGCTATCGGCGATAATCTGGCCGACATGGACGCGCTCGCCTTTGCGCACGATGGGGCGCTGATTCAGGCAAGTGCTGGCGTTGGAGCGGACGAACTTGCGCAACGTATAGGTGTGCAACTGGCCCTCTTCTTCGTCGATAATGACGATGCGCCGTCCGGTGGCGGAAACGACCTCGCCATTGACCTCGCTGAGCACGACATGGCCCGAATCAATGGCAACTTGCCGCTCCATACCGGTGCCACAAATGGGCGACTGGGGCCGTAGTAACGGGACGGCCTGGCGCTGCATATTGGCCCCTCCCTGAGCGCGGCTGACATCATCATGTTCTAAAAAAGGTATGAGCGATGTAGCGATGCTGACCGTTTGATGCGGCGAGATATCGGCGTAATCGATGGCTTCGGCGCGATCCTCGATAATGTCTCCCCGGTAGCGTACAGCAATACGCTCATCTGGAAACTCATTCTTTTCATCTAACTGAAGATTGGCCTGCCCAATCTTGAAGCGCTCTTCGATATCGGCGGTAAAGTATTCGATTTCGTCCGTGATGAACGGCCTGATCCGTATCTCCGCCTGCCCCAGTTCCTGTGAGATCCGTTGAAACAGCGCTTCATCGATGCGTTGATAGAGCAGTTCCTTGCTCAAAGCAGTGGATGCAGCCCCTTTTCCCGGCACCTGTCCGATGATGCCACGAAATTCGCGACCGATCAGGCGGCGATCGTTGGTGGGCAGCTGCTTGCAGACTTTGCGATAGGGCGTTTCAATAAAGCCATATTCGTTGATCTGCCCATATGTTGCCAGATAGCCGATCAGGCCGATATTCGCGCCATCAGGCGTCTCAATCGGGCAGATGCGACCATAGTGTGA
>JAICIM010000758.1 GCA_025928885.1 Ktedonobacteraceae bacterium
AACGTAATGGAAAAGCAGTAGATGCCGGTCTGCTGCTTTTTTCGTTGCTTCGGAGACTCTACTTTGATGCTCGGAATAGCTTGATTCGCGGGGCTTGAGGGGCTATACTAAAATTGCCTTCGTGAAAGAAGGAAGAGAGTCCGAGAGGAATTGAAGCTCTTCTGGCATAGGTGATGTACGGGTTTAGTATATTCGTATATTTAACTGAGAAGGCGAATCCGTAAGGAATTGAAACACTCAGAAGCTATCCAATCTCGTAGAAGTTCAAGCTGAAAAAGGTAAGAAGAATTCATAATCATATGCGCGTGCGATTGGACGAAGTTCTCCATGTGGGGCAGACATGCAGTTATGAATACGACTTTGGTAGCACAACGGAGCTGACGGTGAAGGTGATCTCGCAACGAGAGGTACGCTCACCTCGGGAAGCGATCCGGGTGCTTGCCAGGAATAGCCGACCAGAACCTGTTCCATGCGCTTGCTGTGGAAAATTAGCCCAGCACGGGTGTTCGGAGTGTCAGAAAAACTTCTGTGAAGCCTGTGCAAAGGAGCATCCCTGTGGAGAAGCTCTGCTCTTGCCATTGGTGAACTCTCCACGAGAGGGAGTTTGTGGCTATACCGGGCGGGATCTTCCCTATCGCTGGTAGTTTGCTTTACCTACAGTTGCGCATCATATTGAGCAGTTGAACAAATAATGCTGCTTGCCTGCTCAATGATGCACGTTGGATGCCCCTTACGATTCTACCCTTTCCCTAGATCGCTCCAATGAGCTGAGCCAGGCGCGACCACTCTTGATCGGCATCTTTGACCGGGATGGGTAGCAGCAAAAGCTCATCTAAGCCACCGTTTAAGAGGTCACGCAAGCGGGCCGCGATGGTTTGTTCATCGCCAGAGACGACCAGATTGTCAATGAGCGCATCAGGTATCGTCCCATCTTCGGGAACGGGATAACCAGCTTCCGCGAACATATTGCGATAGAACGGCAGCCTGCCATACGTTCCTAGCCTCTTTCGCGCCGCCGCAAATACTGCGTCTCGATCAGCGCTCAGCGCGACGGGGACATAGGCCACCAGTGGCGGGGCGGGCCGTTGCGCCTGTTTCGCACCTTCCTCAAGCGCGGGTTTCGCCGTTTGCAGGAGATAGGAGACGGGACAATTCCAGGAAATAGCCCCATCGCTGATCTCGCCAGATGTCTTGAATGCTCCCGGACTGAGCGTTGAGATGAGCAGCGGCACGGGCGCTTTCGTGGGCGGCTCGGCCTTGATGTTGTAGAAGCGTCCATGATGATCGACCTTGCCCTCCCAGAGCGCGTCACGCAAGACTTTGATATACTCGGCGGTATGAGCCATTGGCGCAACCATATCGATCCCGTAGATGCCCTCGATTATCGGACGATGGCTCGCTCCTATGCCAAGTCTGAGGCGACCGGGCGCGATTTGATAGAAAGTGCTTACCTGAGCTGCCAGTGCCAGCGGATGGCGAGGATAGAACGGCAGAATAGAGGTGCCGACGCGGATTGTTGAAGTCTTTGTGGCGGCAATGGCAAAGGCCGTCAGGGCGTCAACCGTTGTCGGGCCTTGTGTCGTCCAGATCTGGCGCACCCCAACCTGTTCCGCCGCGACGATCGCGTTAATCATATCTCCAGCATTAACGGCATTGACGGTCAACCCGATCCGCTCAACCAGCGGCAGGGAGCGCACCTCGCTTGCTGCCAGCATCTGTTCCCCAGTAATCATCGTTTCTTCTCTTTTCTAGTAAAACCTCAATAGTATGAAACTCATCAGATGAACGAGAAACTCTCACTATAAAGATGATACGCCACAAAGAAAGAGAACGTCCAGGGCTGCTCCTCCTGTCAGATATAATCGCCCTGGCCTCCGGGTAAGGAGAAATTCTCTTAGCGACCAGAAATTTTCTGTCTTGACAATCTGGGTCATCATACTCAGGCTTCTTTGTTACCTTTTTTGCACGCCTGATCGTGTCCTATATAGCAGATAGTGATACGATTAGAATGAGTGAGAGCGATATCTCACAGGAGAGAAGCAATGGGTGAAACATCTCACGATCAGTCTGGTGCAAAA
>JAICIM010000498.1 GCA_025928885.1 Ktedonobacteraceae bacterium
GCGTATCCAGCTATAGACATTTGCCGTAATATCTAACTCTTCTGCGGAAAGCGGTAGCTCTCGACGATATGCCTCCAGGAAGACCTGGCTGGGCGCGGGATTGAACTGGAAGAGATAGTGAATCGCCCGCATCACTTCCCATGCTCTTGTTGCAACATAGGACTGATCCCAATCGATGACGGCGCTGACGGTATTCTCTTCAAAAAAGAGGTTGGTTTCCTGATAATCGCCGTGAATAACCTGCTGTTCAAGCTGAGCAAATGCGATTTCGTCGGGTGGCTCTGCTGTTTCTAGCCACAAACCCCGCTCATGAAGCCGAGTGAGTGCCTGGGTGTCGTAATCGTCGGGCTGTGTGCGTACCTGGATGATAGATTCGATCTCGCTGATCGTTTGCAGGGTAGCTTCATGATCGACACTGAAGATGCGGTTTGCCACTTTCTCCTGTGGATAGTCATGCAGCGCTCGATGTAGTTGAGCCAGAAACTTGCCCATTGCAATGCTCTCTTCGGGCGTGATTTTGCCTTGCTTCGTCTGATAGCCAGGCGCAAAGAGAAAGAGCGCGTGCAGGCGACCGTCGTGTTCCAGGATCGTCTCGCCATTGGGTAACGGCAATGGGGTTATCGCTGGCAGGTTTTGTGAGCAGACATAAGCAATCAGAGCGTGTTCGGTCTCAACACGCCAGCGCTTTTCGGGTGGATAGCGATAGGAGCGCAGAGCATAGTTCCCTGCGCCGGTTTCCAGCAGTAGCGTTTGATGGATCGTCCCAGTCTCAGGCATGCGTGTTGTGTACACTGGCCCAATATTCCAGGCTTGACAGAGCGTATCAAGATTGTGCATCAGGCGGTGAGCTTCTCCTTCAATGCAATTTCGCTTTTTTCAGATGTCTTGAGCTTGCGTGCCATGCCCCACCAGAAGCCGCCCATCGCCAGCGCGAGTACGGCAGTATAGGGCAGCAGCGACCAGATCCCGGTATATTGTGCCAGCGTCCCGGCGAACCAGGGGAAGAGCGCAATCCCCAGCGTACTGAGGCCGATCAAGAAGCCAATCGTGCTGGCAACGAAGCGAGCAGGCACGAGATCTGGCACCAGGGCAACGGTTGTGGGGTAGATCGGGCCGATGCTGAAACCGATCAGTCCGAAGCCCAGCACATCTGCTGGCCCACCCGGTACAGTCGTTAGAATGAGCAGGCCAAGCAGCGCACCGCCAATCGCGAGATACATCATGCCGGAGATACTGATGTGCAGTCGCTTTGCCAGATCGTTGAAAATGAAGCGCCCCAGCGTCAGCCCCAGCCAGTATCCGCTGACGATCCAGCCGGCCAGTAGTTCCGGTTCTCGTCGCTGTTCTAACAGGAAGCTGTAGGCCCAGTTGCCTATGCTGGTTTCAACGCCGCAATAGACGAAGAGATAGAACGTCGCTAGCCAGACGATGGGCAGCTTGAGCGCAGCCAGCAGGCTGCTTTCGGAAGCATTGGCAGGTTGTTGCATCCCCTGCTCCGCTTTTGCTGGTTCCTCAGCGCTGATTGCGCGAGGCTGGTGGAAGAAGAGGATGAAGCCAGCCAGCAACAGGAGCGTCACGGCGGCCCAGATCAGGAACGTCGCGCTCCAATCCCATTGTGCGTTAAGCAGGAAGCTCGCCACGATGGGGCCGATCAGTGCGCCAACGCCGAAGAAGGCATGGAGATAGTTCAGGAAAGAGGTGTTGTTGCTGGGAAGCGCGGCGATGAACATATTCAGACCGGCCTCGATCACGGCAACCCCGATGCCCATCAGCATGCGGGTGAGCAGCACCAGCGCGAATGGAGGCTTGATGAACAGGATCAGATTGCCAGCGAGAAACGCGGTGGTGCCAAGAATGAGATACCAGCGTAACCCTAACTTTTGAGTCAGGAAGCCGCTACAGAGCGCGGAGAGAAAATAGCCGGTGGCGCTGGCGAAGAAAAGCAGGCCAACTACCGATTTGTTGATGTGATAGAAATCGCTCAAGCCCGGCAGCAGTACGCCCCAGGCACCGGAGAGCAGTCCGACGAGTAGCAACCCAAAGAACGCCAGCCCGATCTGGAGGCGTAGTAGCGATTGTTTCTGTGTTCCCACGGTGTTTCCCTTGTTGCTCTTTACTCAGGCCAGGCAGCGCGTACCAGAGCAGGGAGTACGATGCCAGCGCGACCGTTGATATGGTAGAGAGGAGGAGCTTCCAGCGGTTCCACATCCAGATTGAGAATGACAACGGTTGCGCCAAAACGCTGAGCAACGCGTGCAAGCGAGGCGGCAGGCTCGACGGTGCCGGATGTGCCTATTGCGAAAAATATGTCAGCGTGGACTGCTGCTTCGACCGCAGTGTGAAATGCCTGTTCGGGGAGCTGCTCCCCAAACCAGACAACATCAGGGCGCAGCAGACCACCACAACGCGGACAACGCGGCGGCACTTCTGCGCTCTCTTCCCGGTTCTCCACCACCACATTCTCATCAAAACATTTTGTTCGCCTGATATTCCCGTGCAGTTCTATCACACGCTGACTCCCCGCTTGCTGATGCAGGCTATCGACGTTTTGCGTGATCAGCGTAAACTCAGAAATATGCTGCTCGATCGTGACCAGTGCGCGATGACCAGCGTTTGGCGCTGCCTGCTCCACCAGTTTGCGCCGCCATGTATACCACTCCCAGACCAGACGTGGATTGCGTCGAAACGCCTGGGGCGTTGCGAGGTCTTCAGGACGATATTTCTCCCAGAGGCCCGTCATGGGATCGCGAAACGTGGGCAGGCCGCTCTCTGCCGAGATGCCAGCGCCGGTCAAGACCGTGACGCGCTCAGCCGCCTGCAACGCTTCCACCAGCCCCGCCGGGGCAAAGGCGTTGTGCTTGTCCATGATCAACTCCGTCCGAACTTTGTCTGCACGTTCGTATCTGCTGCACTCTATTGTACCCCGGAGCGAAGCGGCTCTTCAATATCGCCATACGATGATCTGGCGGCCAGCAATCCGATCATTAATAAATTTAAAAATATAAATATATTGTGTCTTGTGCATCTTATGTAGATAGAAAACTTTAAATATATTGAAAAAGGAAGTAGGTATTTTGTCTGTAAAAATTGATATATTGGAGATTTGCTTGATATTTTTGGTATCGTCTAATATACTTAACAATGTTGATGGGATAATCGTTGCTTTCACGAGAACTTCATAGAGCTTCTTCTGCTCTTCGCGTCTGGATAGAGATGAGCTAAGGGGAAAAATCATCTCTATCTTTGAGTATTCCTGTGCATGAAACACCATGCACGGGTGGCGTCTATCTCAATTGTTTTAGAACATATATTCTATTATCAAAAAACAGGTTGTTAAACACGTCATGTAGGGTAGTTTATGTTGAGTGCCAGCTCACTTCCTGGGAAGGAAAGCTAGTTTATGACCATTGAAAGTAGTCCGTACGAGTTGGAAGGTGTGGATATATCAGGGCCGACCCGATCTTTGAATACTGTTGCTGTAGCGCGTGAACAAGATAAACAGAAGTGGATAGGGAAGAAGGAGCAGGCGGCCAGGCAGGCCGATCTCTCTGATGCGTATGATCTCAGCGTTGTGGTGCCAACGCGCAATGAACGAGAGAATGTCTGCCCCTTATTAGAAGCACTACGCACCGCTTTGCAAGACCTGTGTGTCGAGGTCATCTTTATTGATGATAGCGACGATGATACTCCGGCAATCATCAATGCTGCCGCCAGTGCTCTCAACTCTTCTCTCTTCCATATTCGCCTCGAACATCGCCCGCCGGGGCAGGCGCGTGCAGGCGGGTTGGCGACCGCCGTTGTCTATGGATTGACTATTGCTCAGGCTTACTATGTTGCGGTGATCGACGCCGATCTCCAGCATCCTCCTGAACAACTGCGTAAGTTTTATGAGCAGGCAGGCTCCCATAATGTTGACCTGGCATTAGCAAGTCGTTATATCCCGGGTGGGAGCTATCAGGGCCTTGATGGAACAGGACGCCGCCTGATCTCGATTGGCATGAAGTCGATCGCGCGATTGCTCTTTCCCGAGCGTCTCTGGCGCATTTCTGATCCGCTGGGCGGCTTTTTCCTCTTGCGCCGTGCGCTATTAACTGGCGTTGTGCTCCGTCCCATCGGCTATAAAATCCTGCTGGAGATTTTGTTGCGCTGCCAGTGGCGTAATGCCATCGAGATCCCCTATCATTTTCGGGCGCGTATCCACGGACGCAGCAAGGCCGATATCAACCAGGGCATTATGGCTCTGCAACATATGTTGCGGCTGTGGATCGAGGTGCCGTCGGCGGGGCGTGTCTGGAAGATCGGTCTGTTGATACTTTTCGGTCTGTTTGCGGCGTTGCTCTCGTTTGCCGTACAGACGCTTGTTTCGTCGCTATGGGGCTATCTCGTGCTCATCGCCTTTGGCGCGATCGCTGGTCCGCTGTTCTTCCTTTTGAACCGCTTCATCTTCCCTTCGCCCGTCTCGTCTGGTAAGGTCGAGTCTGCTCAGTTCTCTGGCGGATCAGAGCAGATAGATGAGGTCTTACTGCCGCTCAGCACTGATCCAGATGAGGAGGTTTCAGACCGGAGGGTCGAGATTTCGGAGGCGGCAACCATCTCGCTGCAAACGATTGAAATATCAGAAGCTCCAACTACACGGATGCGTGCAATCAAGCCTGTAGACCAGGGCGAGGCCCCTACCGTTGTGCATCCATCGGTGAAGTTCAGTCAGATTGCGACCAGCAAGTTAAGCGCCATCATACTTCCGAAAGGAAAACAGGTCGGTGCGCTGCCCCGTCAGCAAAAGTGGTTCAAGAAATTGGAAGCGGTCGTTGCGGTACTGACGGTGGTGCTTGCTGTTGGTTGGATCTCCTATACCCTCCCCGGCGCACTGCTCGTCGTTGCGGCCCTGTGTATTGGCGGGGCGATTGTTTTCACGAAAGACGTGCAGCGCGATCATATGGTAACGATGCTGTTGGCGATAGCGGTGGGCGTATCCAGTGTGGACTATTTGAGCTGGCGTTTTGTCGTGACGAACTGGCAGGGTTGGTGGATGTCGGTCCCGTTGCTGTTGGCCGAGACGCTGGGGGCAATCCATGCGCTTGGCTTCCAGATCACTATCTGGCCCTGGCCTGCGACAAAAATTGGGAGCGACGATGATCCGACGCGGCACCCAATCTTCATCTTCATTCCGACGGTAAACGAGGGCGCGGCGATCATCAGGACGACTCTGGAAGGGGTGATTGCGGCCCGCGCTGCCTATCTGGCCCGCTATCCTCATGGAGAGGTCACGATTGTGGTCTGCAACGATGGTCGGGTGGCGAAGGCGCAGCACTGGGAAGAGATAGACGAGCTGGCAAAGGAGCTGGGTGTGTGCTGCGTGACACGAACC
>JAICIM010000698.1 GCA_025928885.1 Ktedonobacteraceae bacterium
GAGCCGACCGTGACCGATGCCGATCTGGTGCTGGGCTATCTTGATCCGAACTATTTTCTTGGCGGTCGTTTGACGCTCGATCTGGCCTCAGCACGACAGGCAATAAAAGAGAAGGTTGCCGATCGCTCCGGCATCTCGATTGAGGAGGCGGCCTGGGGCATCCATCAGATCGTCAACGAGGGGATGGCGAACGCGGCCCGCATCCACACGCTGGAGCGAGGCAAGGACCCGCGCCGCTTTCCGCTCTTTGCCTTTGGTGGGGCTGGACCCGTGCATGGCTTTCGCATCGCCAGAGCACTCGGCTCACCCGCGCTGATCGTGCCGTTCGGGGCAGGAGTCGCCAGCGCCATCGGTTTTCTCACCGCTCCTCTGGCCTTCGATTTCGTGCGTTCCTGGCCCGGTCGCCTCGACGATCTGGATTGGGAGAAGGCAAATCGCTTGCTGGCAGAGATGGAGGCCGAGGGGCAGGCGTTGCTGGAAACATCAGGCGTCCCACCTGAGCAGGTGAACTATCGACGCGAGGCCGATCTGCGCTATGTCGGGCAGGGCCACGAGGTCAGGGTGCCTCTGCCATCAGACAGGCTCGATAGCGAGAGTGCTGCGACCATTACCACCGCGTTTGAACAGGTCTATCGCCGCCTCTATGAAAGGTTAAGCCAGTCCGTGCCGATCGAGATTATCAACTGGCGCGTTATCTCGTCTGGTCCCACGCCACAGGTGCGTCTGCAAGCACCACAGAGGGAGCAAGAAGAGGCCCATATAGCCCTCAAGGGATATCGCAAGGCATATTTTCCTGAGCTGGGCGGCTATCATGAGACGCCGGTCTATGATCGCTATCAGCTGTTGGCGGGAGAACATTTCGCCGGGCCTGCCATCATCGAGGAGCACGAGTCCACAACTATTGTCGGCCCTGAGAGCCGTTTCCGCATCGATGAGCAGCGGAACCTGTTTGTTGAGTGGGAGGAGGCGCAAGCATGACAGACACGATCGATCTCATCACCTTAGAGGTGCTCTGGAACCGTCTGCTCTCCGTTGTCAACGAGCAGCAGGTCACGTTGATGCGCACGGCGTTCAGCACCGTTGTCCGCGAGTCGCAAGATTTAGCGTGCGGCGTCTTTGATACGCGTGGGGCGATGGTGGCGCAATCGCTCACTGGCACGCCCGGCCATATCAACGCGATGGCGACCGGAGTGCGCCACTGCCTGGAAGAATATCCACCGGAGACGCTGCAACCGGGCGATGTGCTGCTTACCAATGATCCCTGGCAGACTGCGGGGCAGATCAACGATATGACGGTCCTCACGCCGGTCTTCAAGGATACGCATCTGGTGGCCTATTTTGCCAGCACGTGTCACGCGCCGGATATCGGCGGGCGACTGCTTTCTGGCGAGGCACGCGAGGTCTATGAAGAGGGGTTGCGCATCCCGATTACCAAACTGTTCATCCGCGACGAGCCGAATCGTGAGCTGCTCAAGATCATTCGCGCCAACGTGCGCACGCCCGACGAGACCGTTGGCGATCTCTACGCGCAAACCTCATCCAATGCGGTTGGGGCGCGTGAACTGCTCCATTTTATGGACGAGTTCGGGCTGAACTCGATTGATCCGCTGGCAGACGCCATCATCTCGCGTTCGGAGCGGGCGATGCGCGAGGCTATTCGCGCCCTGCCCAATGGACGCTACGAGAACGAGTCGTGGAGCGATGGCTTCGATGAGCCGATTCGCATCAAGGTGGCCGTGACGATTGAGGATGAGGATATCTTCATCGATTTCGCCGGATCGTCGCCGCAAAGCCCCTGGGGCATCAATGTGGTGCTGAACTATACCCACGCCTACGCCTCGTTTGCGATTAAGGCCGCCATCACGCCTGAGATCCCGCATAACGCCGGCTCGTTTCGCCCGGTGCATGTGAGCGCACCCGCTGGCTCCATCTTGAACTGTATCGAGCCGGCGGCGGTCGCCTCGCGCCACCTGATCGGCCATTTTCTGCCCGGCGTGATCTTCGGGGCGATGGCTCAGGCTATGCCGACGCAGTTGATCGCCTGTGGAGCCGATCCAATCTGGATTTCTGTCTGGCGCGGCAACTGGTCCACCACGCACAGGCCGTTTACCTTTAGCCTCTTTCAATGTGGCGGCACCGGCGCACGAGCTAGCAAGGACGGCCTGAACACCACCGGCTTCCCCAGCGGTGTCGCGGGCGTGCCAACCGAAGTGATGGAGAGCTACACGCCGCTCGTGCAGTATCGGCGCACGCTCCGCACCGATTCGGGTGGCGCTGGAACGTATCGCGGCGGGTTGGGACAGTGGACGGAGGTGGGACAGCGCGGCGCGGCCTCCTGGGCGGTTTCGGCGATGGCCGATCGCATCCACTTTCCCGCGACCGGCCTGTCTCATGGTGGGCAGGGAGCTACCGGCGAGTTTCTGCTGAATGGCGAGGCCGGTTCGCAACCAAAAGCAGTCCGAACCCTGGCAGCAGATACTCATGTTCAGCTGAACCTGCCCGGCGGCGGCGGCTATGGCGATCCGTTCCAGCGCCCTATCGAGCTGGTATTGCACGATGTCGTCAATGGCTATGTGTCGCTAGAAGCAGCTGAGCGCGATTACGGTGTGGTGATTTGCTATACAGGTAGCCAGGAGCAACTCGTGCGGCCCCCCGAACTCTATGTCATTGATGAGGCTGCGACCGTTGCGTTGCGGGCTACTCATTCATAAAAACTCTACTATAACCAAAATGGCTACCGGCTTTCTGAGGGAGAATGGGAATAAGCATTGAGTGAGCGATCCGTTGCGGAGCCTGGATATCGCTGGCTCTGAACGCATCAAATGGAGACATCTGTTGTATGAGTTCCAATCGCTTTGCCATTCTCCCGGCTCCGGCAATCCTCAAAGACTATGTTGCGTGCTTGAGGATTGCCGAGCATACCAGTGAGGAAGCCGTAGCCATCAAGGTCTCTCCCAATGGATTGCCCGGCATTGTCTTTCACCACAACAACGGACAGCCCTCTCTTGAACAGATCATCACTCATTCGGGGCGCAAGGTTTGTCCGCCGCCCCTCTTTGTTTATGGACCGGGGATTGAGTCGAGCGTTATGCATTACAAAAGGGGAGCGTCGGCGACGGTACAGGTGATTTTCAAGCCGCATGCCCTCAAAGCGCTGTTGGGTCTCAACGCCTCACAACTTGCCAATGGATCGGCAGACCTGCATGAATTTTCAGCTGACTATCTCGGTTGCCAACTTATGGAAGCCACGAGCCAGCAGGAACGTGTGCATGTACTCACCAGCTTTTTAGTGGCTAACCTCAAGCAGGAGAAAACGCAAGATACGTTAGTGGAAGAAAGCCTGCGCCTGATTCACCATAAC
>JAICIM010000066.1 GCA_025928885.1 Ktedonobacteraceae bacterium
CCACCACATGAGGCCCGCGTGATCTATCCCGAAGGGGGCATTAAAGATGTTGCTGGCACGCACCGCACCCGCGATGAAGGCATGAATCTGCCAATTCTCCCTCGCGCTTAATAGCAATAGGCGCTCAGGACCAGTGAGAGCTGGTTCTAAAAGATAGCAGACAGTAGAAGTTGTAGCTTTGCAAGATGACAATTTCTACTGTCTGTTTTGTTATTTTGAAGCATGAATTCAGTAAATGTTCTCTAACCTTGTATTTTTATTTATCTTTATGGTACACTTGACTACATAATTCTGTGTCGAGCAGAAATTTCCCTACTTCCATGATGAAATGGCCAATGTACGACGCTTTTGACATTTCATCGTAAACGCTTATGCTCCATAAAGGTGCCACACTGTTTTTACTATGAAGGAAAGGGATGTCCTATGCCTTTTACAGTAGCTGCTGCTCCTCTTACTCGGAAGTCTATTGTATTCTGGCTCTTTATTGTTCTATTTTGTATTGCATCGCTTGTTTTGAGCGCGGCCAGCGTCGCGACCAGCACGCCAAAGGGGATAGGGGCGTTAGCGGTCACCGGACACTGGCAGCGCTGGAACAATGGGCAGGCCCCCAGCGATGCAACCTGCCGCTCATCTATCCAGGTGCCATGCTATAGTCCCCAGGAGATGCGTCAGGCCTATGGTCTGGCCGCGCTTGTGAATCAGGGCTATGCCGGAAAAGGGCAGACCATTGTGATTATTGATTCCTTTGGCAGCCCGACCGCTGAGGCCGATCTCAAGAAGTTTGACGCCGATTATGGTCTGCCCGATCCCCCATCGTTCCAGCAACTTGCCCCGCTTGGATCGGTCCCTTTTGATCCAAACAATAACGATCAGATCGGATGGGCAGAGGAGACCTCGCTGGACATTCAGTGGTCGCACGCGCTGGCTCCAGCTGCCAATATTGTCGTTTTAACCAGCCCGGTCTCTGAGACGCAGGGTGTGCAAGGGATGCCTGAGTTTCTTCAGTTGGAGCAATATGCCCTCTCGCATCACCTCGGCCAGATTATCTCACAGAGCTGGGGGACGACCGAGAATACGCTCTTTACTCCTGAAGGGCAGACCGTTTTCAACAACTTTGAGCGCTTCTATCAACTGGCAGCGCTGAGCCACATTTCTATTTTTGCTTCTGCTGGTGATGCTGGATCGGCGAATCCAGATGTAAATGGCAATACCTATCCATTCCCCACTGTTGGGTATCCATCCTCGTCTCCCTGGGTGACGGCGGTTGGTGGAACCAGCCTCTATGCTGATACCAATGGGAACTACCAGAAGGAGACGGTATGGAACGATGGCGTTGGGAGCGCAACTGGTGGCGGTGTGAGTCAGCACTTTGGTGAGCCGCTCTATCAGAAGCTGCTGCCTGCCCAGACGCAAAAGCTCTTGAAGGGGCATCGCGGTCTACCTGATATCGCTATGAATGCCGATCCAGAGACGCCTATTCCTGTCTACCTGGGCTTTTTAGGCGCACAATCGGGTTACTATCTCTTTGGTGGCACGAGCGAGAGCGCTCCACTATGGGCGGGACTGACTGCTGACGCCAATCAATATGCCGGTCATTCGCTGGGCTTCTTAAATCCCGAACTCTATCTGTTGGGCCTCAATAAGCGAACTGCATCCGACGTGTTCCACGACATCACCGTAGGTAATAACGCTCAAGGCAGCATTTCTGGCTATTCTGCGACGACTGGTTGGGATGCCACTACCGGTTGGGGTTCGCCAATTGGGCAACCGCTCTTTAAGGCGTTCAAGTACTACTCGTATTAAATGCTAACAATAGGTTAACAGGGAATTGTTTTAGTTCCGCATTAGATTAGCCGTGGTTGGATCTTGAAATGCGAAAGAAGCGCCTCATCAAGGAAGGCGCTTCTTTCGCATGGGCGATACAGAACGTCGATCACTCACATCATAAGCATATGAGCTTGTGCTTGGCTCCACCTCAACTCAGAGTATCTTTTGAGACGCTCTGCTTTGGCTTCATCGTCTGACACATCAGGGTATATCGACAAGATACCCGTTCTCACCCAATCCTGTCGGAGGAGAAGCGTTCGCATCGCAATATTGCGAGCGCCAACGAGATCTGCATGAATTGTATATGGGCGACCAGTATTTTGTGTATACAGACAGTCCGTGTTTTTACAGATAAAGATAAGACCATTATTAGGTCTGTTTTTTTTATCTGTATATCCACACATAGGACACATTTGGCTGGTATAGTTTGCATCCACTTTGACTGCTAATGATCCTGCAAGAGCTGCTTTATATATAATCAGGCGTTGCAATTCTGCAAATGCCCATTTTGATCTATGATGATTGGCTCGCCGCTGCTTAGTGGTCAGTGGACGTATCTTTTTGCTCTTGCCCTTATGCTGTCGCTGTCTTGTGCGTTCGCGTATACCGGATAGGTTTTCTAACCCAATGAGTGTTTCAGGATTCTCGTTAACGATAGTTTTTGCGATGACATGATTAACATCCAGCTTAAACCGTCTCTCTCGACCGCTCAGGGACTGCAAGCGTCGTATCGCGGAACGAGTGCCTTTACGCTGGAGGTGTTTTTGTTTTCGCGTATAGTGATCAGCCTTAGATCGTACAGCTTTGCCTGAGAAGAAATGTTGCTGGGATATTGTTGCCGTAGTTGCTAAATAACGCTGTCCTACGTCAACTCCAACGACCATCGGTAATTCTTCTGGTGTTGGATCGGGAATATTGATTTCTAATGTTACTAATAAATAAAATTGTTTGTGTTGCTTGTTGTACCAAAGTCGCGCTGCTTTAATTACCGAGTCATGCTGAATAAGTGCGACATGTTTGTCATATCCCTGGTAAGGAATAACAACGCGTTTCTCAAGAGTCCTGATGCTTATTTGTTGTTGAGTTTTGAAACCGTAGTCATATCCGTAGTTATATGTAATAGTTGGTGATACATACTTAGGAGGTTTATCCAGACCTTTATATCGTTTTTTGGTAATTTTTTTACGTCGATGTTCGTTATTCTTCTTTACTTTAGTCCATAATCCTTTGTAGGTTGCTCCAACCTGGCGTATGGCATTATTACTCATTTCTGACGGCAACTTGAACTGAGTTCGGATTTTGTAGTATGTTCCCTCGCGCAATCGTTTCTCGTTAGAGGTTTTTCCATGTATATATGCATAGGCGCTAACATAATTAAGTGCATCACGATAAGCCAGTTGAGTTTGACGTAAAGCGTTATGTTGTTCTGGGGTTGTTAACAATTTCAGTTTTGCGGTTATAATTTGTTGCATGAGTTGCTCCTCCCCTCGTTGAGACGGAGCGGTAGAACGGAGCAACGTGTAAATTCAACCCTTACCACCACTTCTATTTTATCTCCTCAGAATACTATATATAAATAGGGAGTAGCCTTGAAATAAATAAAGCCGTTTTGATAAACGGCTTTATGGTGGACGATACAAGACTCGAACTTGTGACCTCCACGATGTCAACGTGGCGCTCTAACCAACTGAGCTAATCGTCCGGGGACGTGCATAATAATAACATTGCTCACCCCTGTTGTCAATAGGTTTCTGAGGAAAATTTTTTCAATTCCTCGGCTTTCCTTATGGCCTCGCTTTACAGGCTTCTATAGTCTGCAACGAACTCGATGAGTGTTCCGTGAAGTTGTTAGAAATGCCTGTTTATCGGTTAGGCACAAATATTCAGGAAAACCAGAATGAGCCGATAAAGTCATGTGGGAGACGGGTAATGGCGTCTTGTATAGAGATATATGCAATGGTATACTAAAATCTGTTCATACAATCTCGACCATATTTCGCCATTTGTGCTATATTTGTCTCTTTGCTATCTTGCGTTTTAATTAAAGGTTGGGAAGGTGCCGTTGCTATGCTTCCTGCATCTCATAGGATTACGCAACGATGGAAGGCTCGCTATAAGCGTTGTATTGCGGTGTGTAGGCGTCGGCGTACCATATTTCATATTGCCAGTGTACTGCTTTTAGTGACTATTTCGCTTTTAGCGATTGCACCGTTCCGGTCTCCGACTGCCAGCGCCAAAGATCATACCAATCCATCGGTGAATGAAACCTGCCTCCACATCGGATTTTCGTCCGATGGCAATCCCTTTCCCGTCTGCCCCGGACCCTTTCCTGTCGGTGGCAACTGTGTCTGGTGGGCGTGGGAACAGTGGCACCTGCTCGGCTATGACTTGCCGCTCAACTGGGGCAATGCCGCCGACTGGATTGTCGATGCACAGCTCTCAGGTCTGTCCGTAGGCACAACCCCACGCGTTGGCGCTATCGCCGTCTTTCCACGCGCCGATGGGGTCTGGGCCTTTGGCCTTCCCGGTCACGTCGCCTTTGTGACCGCCGTTAGCGCAAATGGCATGAGCTTTGATGTCACCTATCAGAATTATGGCGATCCCACCCCCATCTATTTTGGCAATGGATACAACGTGAACGTGATTAACCAATCCCAATATCAGGCTGGTCAGTTACGCTTCATTTATTTTCCACAACAGCTTGATCTCCAGCGTTTTGCCCGCCTCCCTGGTATTCAGACGGTGGATTCTGGCGCGATTGCCTGGACCAATACATTGTTGGGGCGCGTTCCCGGTGGAACCCCAACAAACAGCTCTGCCCATCCAGCCGCTACCACAACTCCTACGCCCGCTCTCAAGGTTGCCCAGAAGACGAGTGAGCAAGAGTTTAATGCTGATTTCAGTGGCGAGGGCTTGAGCGATCTCTTGCTCTATAATCGGCAACAGGGGAGCCTCAAGGTGCTGCAATTGCAGCGGACATCAGCCAGCACAGGCGGCCCTGTGCTGGTCAATTTAGGCGACTCTTTGCTTCCTGCCGGTCATTGGGGATCATCTCTAGAAATTCATATCGGTGACTTCTCCGGGGCTGGCAAGTCTGAGATTCTGCTCTATGATCGGGCAAAGGGGCAGATCCACCTGATCAGCCTCACGCCTCAACTGACCATTCAGCGGCACACAGTCTTTAACGGCCCTGGGACAGGCTGGGAGATCTATGTTGGACGTTTTGATGGGCAACATTCTGGCCTCTTCATGTACAATCCCTCTGCCAGAGACACGTCCCCTGGTCCAATCACGGTGCCTGAATGGGAGAAGCGGGGTCGCCTACAAAATATTGTGCTGCTCGATTTCAACCGCGATTTGAGCGTCCATATGCAGCAGCACTACACGCTCTGGCCTGCTAACTGGGAAGTCTATGTTGGAGCGTTTGCTGGCCCTCGTCAGGACGGCGTTTTTCTCTACGACCGCACCAGAGGCGAAGGGCGATTGTTGGATTTTGATGCAGCTCTGAATATGGCACATTATCAACAGCTGCATCATCTGAGCGGCAACTGGCAGGTCTACAGCGGCGACTTCGCTGCCAGCGGGCGAGCACAGTTGTTGCTCTATGATTCAGGCAACGGACATGCTCAGATGTTCAAATTTGCCAGCGATCTGACGATTGCCAGCCAGAAGAGCTATACTGATTGGGGAGCGAAGAAGGCGCTCTATGTCGGCCATTTTGGTCTTCCAGCCCTCAGCGTTATGCTCTACGATGCGCAGATGGCTCGTAGCACCTTTCTGGCCTTTGATGCCTCGTTGCTGGTGGCACATCAATATGCCGCACAGACGTGGGATCAGCGCTGGCAAATTCTGGTTGGCGCGTTTCTTGATCGATCGCGCTGTGTGAAGAGCGGAAATTGTGCGACCGGCGATGATATCCTGCTGCTCAATCGTCAGACGGGGCAGCTGGAACAATATATTTTCTCCTTTGGCCGCACATTCAAAGTATATGATAATCGTATGCAATCGTTTGTGCGCCAGGGGATGGCAGCGCAGCAACATCTCGCCGCCGTGGATAGCACGACGTTTAGCCTGAGCGATATCTTGAGCACCAGTATACGCAATGAGGAACTCTACTAACTGGCCTGTGCATGGTACAATAAGCCCTATCTAGCATGTATTTTTCATCGGGCCTTCTGATCGTACTAAAGAAGACGGAAGAGCGCCGAACAGGTGGTTCAGGAGAGTATTGTAATGTTGACTGGTTCTGGTGAGCAAGTGGCTCCAATTGTGCGACACGTCTATGTTGGCGGAGGCTATGACGCCGTGGTTGATTGGGGCGGGCTTGACCGCTTGCCTCATTATCTCAAACAGTTAGGGCTACCGCCGCGTGTTTTCCTCTTCACCGACAGCAACCTCCAGAAGCTGTATGCCTCAACACTCGTGGCAAACCTCACGCAGGCCGGTTTCGAGCCGCAGCTTTATGTCGTTCCGGCAGGCGAGGCCAGCAAATCGCAGCAGCAATTGAGCGCGATTTATGACTGGTTGCTTGAGCAGCAGGCAGAGCGGCGTGAGGCAATTATTGCCTTTGGTGGCGGCGTTGTTGGTGATCTGGTGGGCTATGCTGCTGCCAGCTATTTGCGAGGAGTGCCACTGATCCAGGTGCCAACCTCGCTGCTAGCTCAGGTTGATTCGGCGATTGGTGGTAAAACGGGGATTAATCACCCTCAAGGTAAGAACTTGATTGGCGCTTTTTATCATCCGCGCCTCGTGCTTGCCGATCCTGCAACGTTGCTGACCCTTCCTCCACGCGAACGTACCGAGGGATGGGCAGAAGTGGTAAAGTATGGTATCATATTGGACGCTGAATTGTTCGCATTGCTAGAGGAACATGTCAATGTCCTGGCTGCTTTCACTCACCCTCCTGTAGCGCTGCTTTCACAGATTGTTGCCCGCTCTATCGAGTTAAAGGTCAGAGTGATAGAAGAGGATGAGCGCGAACAGAGCCGCCGTGCTATTCTCAACTATGGTCACACGATTGGTCATGCGCTGGAAAACGTCTCTGGCTATGGCGAATGGTTGCACGGTGAGGCGGTCTCGCTCGGTATGGTGGCGGCGGCGGCGCTGGCTCAGGCCGCAGGTATGTTTTCTACCGACGAGGTGCTGAGACAGAATCGCTTGCTCAAGGCGTTTGGTTTGCCTGTAGAGTATCACGGTTCTGTTCGTGCGCAGGATATTCTCGCAAAGATACAGTTGGATAAGAAAGTGGTTGGTAAACGCGTGCGCTGGGTGATGCCGAAACGGATCGGTGAGGTCGTTGTGACGCCTATGACCGATGAACTCGTCTCGCTGATTGTCACTGGATTTTTTGCGGAAAAGAGGCCATAAGGTATGCTCACGTTTCTGGTACTGAATGGGCCAAATCTCAACACACTGGGAACCCGCGAACCCTCGATTTATGGCAATATCACGCTGGAGCAGATCTACGAAAAGCTGCGTCGGGAGGCCACAGAGCTGGGGGCAACGGTGCAGTGTTTTCAGTCCAACCATGAAGGGGCGCTGATAGATTATATCCAGCAGCATGCGGACACCTCGGCAGGCATCATCATTAATCCAGGCGCATTGACGCATTATTCGATTGCATTGCGCGATGCCCTGGCCTCGGTCAAAATCCCCACCATTGAGGTTCACTTGAGCAATATTTATGCTCGTGAACCGTTCAGGCACCATTCGGTGATCGCCCCGATCAGTCAGGGGCAGATCGCTGGTCTGGGCTGGCGCGGCTATGTGCTTGCTTTACGCGCTCTGGTGGAACTGGTACAGGAGCAAGCTCGCTAAGAGAAGCAGACGGGAGAGAAAAGCAGATGGTTCAGGAGAGTATTGCTAAACTACGGGCGTGGATCAGTGAGCAGGGGTTTGATGCCTTTCTTGTCACACAGCCCCAGAACCGCTCGTATCTCAGCGGCTGGTTTAATGAGGATACGGAAGGCTCCGGCCTTTTGCTGGTGGGGCAACAGCAGCAGTTGCTCCTGACGAATCCTCTCTATGCCGAGGTTGCCGGACGCGAAGCTGTAGGTTGGGAGGTCATCGTCCCGGAGTCGCGCCAGTACGCATCAGCTATTGCAGAGCTGGCAAAGAAATATGCTTGGAGCAACATTGGTTTTGAAGCGGAGGCCATCAGTTTCAGCGAGTATGAAAAGATTCGCGCGGCAGGCGATGGGATCTATACACTGCGCCCATTTGAGCAGGGTGCTATAGAAGAGATGCGTCTGGTAAAGCGGCCCGATGAGCTTGCGCTGCTGAAAAAAGCGATCGCTATTACTGATGAGACGTTTACGCATATTTGTCAGTGGATACAGCCCGGCATGACCGAGAAAGAGATCCAATGGGAGATTTTGCGTAAGATGGTCGAACTGGGGGCTGATGGTCTGGCCTTTGAAACGATCGTGGCCTCTGGCCCTCACGCCTCAATGCCTCACGCCCACGCGAGTGAGCGCCAGATCCAGTTGGGCGAGCTGATTACCATCGATATGGGCGCTCGCTATCATGGCTATTGTGCCGATATGACGCGCACGATCTGCCTGGGTGAGCCTGCTGAGGAGCGGATGCGCGAAATTTATGACGCCGCGCTGCATGCAATGAAAACGTGCGAGGCTGGTTTGCGTGCCGGGCTGTCGGGCGTTGCAGGCGATGCGCTGGCCCGTCAGGCATTGGAGCAGGCTGGTCTGGCCCAATATTATGTGCATAGTACGGGACACGGCGTTGGCTTGCAGATTCACGAAGGGCCAAGCCTTTCTCCACGCGCACCTGAGAATGTATCCCTACCTGCAGGCAGCGTCGTCACTGTAGAGCCGGGCGTCTATATCCCCGGTTGGAGCGGTGTACGCGTTGAAGATTGCGTGGTGGTACATGAAGATGGTGTAGAAGTATTAACGCAATCACCAACAGAACTGGTGATTCCACGCTAAAGGAGTCTTTACATGATCTCTACCGGCGACCTGAAAAAAGGTCTGTCTATTGAATTTGAGGGGCAACCCTGCAGTATTATAGAATGGCAGCACGTCAAAATCGGACGTGGCGGCGCGATTGTGCGTATGAAGTTGCGTAACCTGCGTAGCGGAGCAATTTTTGAGCGTACCTGCGATTCGGGCGATAAATTTAAACGCCTGTATCTGGATCATTCCAACGTCACCTATCAGTATCAGGACGGCGATCATTACCATTTTATGGATATGGCTACTTATGATGATATCGTCCTGACTGAGGCGCAGCTGGGTGATGCTAAGAATTATCTGATCGATAACCTGGAACTGGGCATTGTTCGTTATAATGATGAGCCGATCTCCGTCGAGTTGCCAGAGAAGCTGGTGCTGCGTGTGACCTACACCGAGCCGGGCTTTAAGGGTGACACCGCTACAGGAGGGAACAAGCCTGCAACAACCGAAACCGGGCTGGTCGTGCAGGTTCCACTCTTTATTGCGACCGACGATCTCATTCGCGTCAATACCTCTACTGGTGCGTATGTGGAGCGTGCATAAACTGGGCAGGCGCAGCATCTCCGGGCTGCTGCCTCTTTATTTTAAATATTGTGGGGTCAAATCTATATGGACGGCAACAGGCATTCTTATAAAGAGTCGCTCTCCGTGGAAGAGCAGCCATCTTCCGATGAAATCAGCGTGAAGCAGCTAGAGCGACTCGTACATCTGCTGGACGAAAGCGATGTTTCAGAGATAGAGGTGAAGCGCGTCTCTCTAGGAACGCGTCTGATGTTGCGCAAGGCAAAGGTTTCCGATGGTAGTAACGTGGCAGCTGCCGTAGCTCACCCTCCGATTGTGGAGGAGTCAGCGCCGCCGGCGGACACGAAGCATGCTGTTGTCGCACCACTTGTCGGGATTTTTCACGTCTGGGCCAAACCGAAAGGTTCTCCACTGGTTGCAGTGGGAGATGTGGTCAAAGTTGGTCAGCGTGTAGGGACGATTCAGTCGTTGAATGTGCTGAATGAAGTAGAGACGCAGGTTGCCGGGCGCGTTGTTGAAATCTTTGTGCGTGATGGACAACCGGTCGAATACGGGCAGCCGCTCATGACGATCGATAGCGCAGAGGAGGCGTAGGAGAGCATGGACGACATGCATCCAACATATCTGCCTGGCTACCAGGAGACGCCCTCAGTGGTGAGCGTCTCCGAACTGGCCCACTATCTAAAAGATCTGATGGAGGCCAACGATATCCTGCAAAACATCTGGGTGCATGGTGAGGTTTCTAACTGCAAAGTCTATGCGTCCGGGCATTGTTATTTCACGCTCAAAGAGGGCGAGGCGCAGTTGCCCTGCGTCTTTTTCAAATACTCACGCCTGCGTTCAGATGCCCCTGAACTGCGCAATGGCATGGCGCTGGCTGTCAATGGGCGCGTCGCCTTTTACGAACGAGACGGCAAATTGCAGTTCTATGTCGATGCCGTCAAACCTTTAGGGGAAGGCGTCCTTTTTCAACGCTTTGAGCAGCTCAAGGCGCGTCTTGCTGCCGAGGGATTGTTTGAGGCCGAACGCAAGCGACCCCTGCCGCCACAACCCGCCATTATCGGCATCGTTACCTCTTTGCAGGCGGCAGCTTTGCGCGATATGCTGCGTGTCCTGCGCACCCGCTATCCGCTAACCCAGGTTCTGCTTGCTCCCTCGCTTGTGCAGGGGGCTGAGGCTCCGGCCTCTATCGCAGCCGCACTCGATCTGTTGAATGAGCATGGAGAGGCAGATGTCATTATCGTTGGGCGCGGTGGTGGTTCAATAGAGGAGCTATGGGCCTTCAATGAAGAAGTGGTAGCACGTGCCATCGCTCGCTCGCGTATTCCGGTGATCAGTGGTGTTGGACACGAGACCGATTTTACGATTGCCGATTTTGTGGCCGATTATCGAGCCTCAACGCCAACTGCCGCCGCCACCGCCGCCGTACCGAATATAGAGGATTGGCAGCTGGAGGTACAGGAGAAGGCTCGTGAGTTGACGCTTTTGGTACAGGAGCGAATCGAGGACCTGCAGGCGCAGTTGGAGCAGGCGCAACGCGATCTCCAGCGTGTGAATCCCCTGAAACTGGTGGATCAGCGTCGGCAGCAGCTTGATGATATGATGGACCGTTTGCAAACGCAGATGGAGCATCTGATCTCTCTCAAGCAAGAGCGATTGCGCGGCGTGAGCTTGCAGCTACACTCGCTCAGTCCTCTCTTGACGATTGCGCGTGGGTACGCTATCGTACGGCGTGATGACAATCAGGAGGTTGTAACCAGCCTACAGCAGGTGCAGCCAGAAGACGCGCTTACCATTCAGGTTCAGGATGGTCATATTCCTGTTCGAGTTCGTTCTTCACAATAAAAGGATGTGTTGGTATGGAGTCCCTGTCATTTGAGGATGCTTTTGCTCAGCTTGAAGCTGCTGTCGCGGCATTGCAAGATGGGCATATGCCGCTTGAGCGTGCGCTTCAGCACTATCAAGAGGGGATGCAATTAGCTCAACGCTGTCATGAGTTATTGCAGCAGGCAGAGTTGTCGGTGCAGCAGCTTGCAGCCAATAGCGATGGTACGCTATCAATTCAGCCCCTTGATCTTTAGCAAGGGAAAGGTTTTTACAATGCTATGATGCAAAACTCACTTCTCGATAATCGCGCTTTAATGGCCGCGTTTCTCGCCTGGGCAATTGCTCAGGTGAGTAAAACGGTGTATGAGATCATTCGCGAGCGCAGGCTGGTTCTGAGCCGTCTCGTCTCTTCTGGTGGGATGCCCAGTTCTCATTCGGCTCTGGTGACAGGTCTTGCGACTGCCACCGGACGGATGCTGGGCGTTGGTTCGGCAGAGTTCGCCATCTCGGTGGTACTGGCCAGTATTGTGATGTACGATGCTGCTGGTGTTCGCCGTGCTGTCAGCATTCAAGCTCGCATCCTCAATCAGATGATTGATGAGGCCTTTCAGGGACATCCCATTGCAGAGAAGCGGTTGCGCGAGTTGATAGGCCATACGCCAATTCAGGTATTTGTTGGCGGCCTTCTTGGAGTATGTGTGGGTTTGCTTATTACTGGTCTATCCTGATGCTGTCTGTATATATATCTTTTTTATTGATATGGCTGAAAATGTCATTATCCCATGAAAAGAACTTTCTACTCTTTTGCTCAGGGTAGCTTGCTTGTACCATGCAACCATTAAATAGAGAGCATTGCTTAGCCGAATATAGTTACGTGTAGGGCGTAACTATATTCGGCTTTTTTAGCGCTGGACCTGGCCTGCCGTGGAAAGGAAGAGGAAGCGCTGGCCACACCAGTATACAGGCTATATCAAGCATTACAATAATTTGCAATTCCTTTATCTCTAAGATATATTATTCCTTAGAGAGAGAAAGCATTGCTGTGTCAATCATAATGTAATGTTTTCTATACACAAAGAGAAGGCAGTAGTATAAATTTTCTCTATTGCTATTGTTAAGATGTAATTTTTATCGTTAAGGATAAGTACTCAGTTTCTTGTTAAACATTAGTAATGGTATCTACAACCTCTGCGATTGTTTGCCGTATAATAGGGGGAAGGTAAAGGATTGCAACGATTACCGCTGGTTAGACGTTGTATATAGTGTGATCAGAGGCTGTCAGGGCATGTTATTGCTGCTGATATAGTCTTAACGGATAGCATCATGTTTGACGCTAACTGGAAGTAGTATTGTGATCATTCCGTTATGAGGTGTACTGCAAGCAGTACAGGGTGTAAGGCTCTCTAGTTTTTTTCATGATTATCGTTCGGGAAAGAAGCTTATGAAGAGCAGTGATATAGAAAATGGTCGATATGAATATTTCCAGCCATTCTACTTCTGTCCTTTCCGGGACATGGAATCAGTGCGTAAGCGTTCAAAACCTCTCTTTGTGGTGACGCAATAGAAAGCCTGCTCATAAAATGTTGCTGTGCTGTCAATGTGTACGATCGATGTGTGCTACAGGCAAGTGTACTACTGATACTTGCCAGGCTTGTAATGAAGCATGCTGTAATGCATCAAAGTAGAGAGGAGATGCGATGAAGTTACTGGTCATTGATAGTGATCGGGATCTGGTCGAAATGCTCACCAGTTGGCTCAAGACGCTTGGATATGAGGTGTATCGCGCGTATAATGCCGAGCGAGCCAGGACAGAATGGTTGGAGCAGCAGCCCGATCTCGTCATTTTAGATACAGCTCTTAAAGATAAAGATAAAGATAAAGATATGGATATGCTTGGATTATGCCGTGAGCTACGAACCAAGCACGATGCTTTAGTACTGGTGGTCACGGACGGAAAAGATGTCCAGGATGAGGTACGTTGCCTGGAATCTGGTGCTGATGATTACCTGCGCAAACCATTTTTCCCTTCTCAATTGCTTGCACGTATTCGCGCGGTCAGCCGTCGTGCGCGTTCCAGCCTGGAGCGTCGCCCATCCTCTATTGTGACGGTCGGCCCGATTCAGGTTGATTCTCTGCATAATGAAGTCACTATTCATGGGAAAACTGCTCGCTTGACGCCAACGGAGAGCAAGTTGTTGCATCTCCTGGCGATTAGCGCCAATGATGTGTGTACTGCAAACCAGATTGTGACGCATGTCTGGGGGTATGATGGCGAGGGCGATGCTGGTTTAATCAAAGCTCATATTCGTCATTTGCGTCAAAAAATTGAGCCAGATCCCAGCAATCCATATTATATCCTGACTGTTCCCGGTGTGGGTTATACACTGATTCGGCGGAACGAGGATCAGGAAACGAAGGAACAGCCTCGTCCATTGCGTGCTATTTCCGTGTAAAAATATAGGCTGTTTTGACTTTTTATTCTATAGAGAGGTGCAGTATTCTACTGTACCTCTTTTTCTTTAGGAGTGTTTAAGTCTCAACATGTATGTGTGTTTGAACACCTCATTTTCGCATGTTTAGCTATCGTATTTGCACATACCTGCTCTATCCTATGACAGAGATCTTTGCAAACCTCCTAGAGAAACGAATGGAAATGAGACAAGTGATGGTGCATGATGTACGAAATGTGGTCCCAAGATTATTGACGTTGAGGCGTGTGCCAGGACAATACTGGCACTATTTGCCGTTGCAGGTGATGAAGCGTCATCAATGTATTGTCATCGGTGGCGAGGCTGGGAGCCTGACTGTTGCGCTTGCTGATTGCCGCCGTTCCCACGTTGTTGCTTATCTCCGTCTGTTAACTGGATGTGCTATTTTTCCCGTGCAGGTCGATCCTATGCGTATCCGCTTACTCATCAGGCGTATGGAGCGCTCTCGACCGGCGCGTTACCGGTTGTTGAGACAGTCTGCTTTCTGTCATCCTCTGGCAATACAGGCAATGGTTACGTTTTTTCATACCTCTTCCCTTTCTTGATAGAAAACAAACCCTGCCACCGTTATCTACACAAAATCCTTCATACTTCAAGAGTATGAAGGATTTTGTGCGTCATCAGTTATCGATATGTGATATAAGAAGTATTATGCTCCCCCACGGCCAGAAATCATTACTGGGATCGTCAGGATGATCAGCTTCAGATCATACCAGAGCGACTGCTCTTTCAAGTAGGTGATGTCCATATGTATCATGTTGTGAAAAGTGACGCGAGAGCGCCCGTAGACCTGCCAGGGACCGGTTAGACCGGGCTTGCCAGTCAGGCGCAACCATTCTTGTGGGTTATAGAATTCAACTTCATAAGGAAGAGGAGGGCGCGGGCCGACCAGGCTCATCTGTCCACGTAGCACATTCCAGAATTGTGGCAGCTCATCAAGGCTGGTCTTACGGATGAACCGTCCTACGCTCGTAATGCGTGGATCATGAAGCTGCTTATAGGCCATGTCGCCATTGTCATCCTCGTTGAGCTTCTCTCCATTCATGTACTTGATGATTTTTTCACGATGGACGTTGCTGTCGTTGTTGATGTACATCGAGCGGAATTTGAGCATAGCAAACTCGACTCCATCTTGTCCTACGCGCTTTTGACGGTAAAAAATAGGACCGGGAGAGTTGAGCTTGATGCAGATGGCGACGATAACTCCTACGAAAAGCACGAATGGTGCAACCAGCAGCGTAAATGTGACATCAAGAATGCGTTTGGCTTTTAAGTAGCTCGTGTTGATAGGAATGGTTTCGATTGATCTGGATTGAACAAGCATAGTTCCCTTCCCTAATTTCTCAATGTATAGATTATATTTACCACAGCAACTTATTTCGTAGAGCGAAGCTCTCTTTAGAATCTTATTCCACTTCGGTGTATAACAGGTGAGTGATCAGATAGAGATACGGTTATGGAGTATTGCTGGAGGCATATGTCAGGTCTTTTCTCTCGCCCTTCCTGCTCTCAGCCAAAGGAAGTATTCCCGGTTGTATCTTCTCAACTGAGAGAGTAGAGTTCAACCTATCTTTCACTCTGCTGGCTATCTGGCTGGCACCTTTGCATGATACGATTGTGGTAATTCCAATATGTATCATTTTGCTCAAGTATCGATCAGCAGTGCAAAGGAGTAGGATGTTGTGCATGCTTTAAAAATACCGCTTGTTGACTTACGTACACAGTATCTTGCACTCAAGCCGGAGATTATGAACGCGATTGAAGGCGTGCTTGATGGGATGCAACTCTTTCTTGGACCGGAGCTACATAAGTTTGAGCATTCATTCGCGACCTACTGTGAATGCCTCTATGGGGTTGGTACCTCTTCTGGTACGGATGCGCTGGCGCTGGCTCTACGTGCATACGATATCGGTCCGGGTGACGAGGTGATTACCGTCTCCAATACCTTTATTGCAACCGTTGAGGCAATAGCGCTGGTTGGGGCCACTCCGGTTTTCGTCGATATTGATCCCGAGACCTATTTAATGCAATGGCAGCAATTGGAGCAAGCCTGTACATCTCGTACAAAGGCGATCCTGCCCGTTCATCTCTATGGTCATCCCGCAGAAATGGAGCCGATTCTCGATTTTGCACGTTCGCGCGATCTATATGTGATCGAAGATGCGTCTCAGGCTCATGGCGCGACCTATCAGGGTAGGCGTGTTGGGAGTTTCGGCGCTATCGGTTGCTTTAGCCTCTACTATAGTAAAAACCTCGGCGCACTTGGAGAAGCTGGCATCTGTACAACCAGCGATCCCGTCCTCAGTGAGAAAATGCGCATGATTCGCGATCATGGGTCGCGGGTTCGCTACTGCCACGAAGTGATGGGGGTCAATGCCCGCCTTGACGAGATTCAGGCAGCGCTTTTGCAGGTGAAACTGCCACATCTTGCAGGCTGGAATGCAGCTCGTCAGTCCCACGCCGCGTTTTACAACGAACATCTTCTTGATGTTGTTGAAGCAGTGCCTGTGGTTCGCTCCTGGGCCAGCCATGTGTATTGCTATTATGTTGTACAGATTGCACAACGTGATCAATTCCGGTCGGCATTGGAACGAGAAGGGATCGGGACAAACGTCCATTATCCTACTCCGATTCACCTGCAACCTGCCTGCGCTAAGTACGGCTATACACCGGACATGTTGCCTGTGACGGAAGCGGTCGCGGAACGTATCGTTTCCCTACCTATGTATCCTGAATTGACACCTGAACAGCTACAATGTGTGGTTGATGCTGTGAAAAAGCATGTGGTGGGCGAGGTCTCGGCTGTTTGAGTGCATGTTGAAACGAGTTGGAATAGCAGAGAATAGAGAGTAAAGGAACTGGCAAAGTATGACTGATCTACGTTTTGGCATTATTGGTTGGGGCTATTGGGGGCCAAAGATTGCCCGCAATTTAGACAGTCTATCACAAGCTTC
>JAICIM010000174.1 GCA_025928885.1 Ktedonobacteraceae bacterium
TCAGTCAACCCGGCATCGCCAATCCACCCAGCCAACCCGGCTTCTCTGGCCCCATCAGCCAGCCGGGGTTTTCCGGGCCAGTAAGCCAACCCGGTCTCTCAACACCCAGCCAGCAGGGCTTCACACCGATTATAGTACACCCGACACCTACCGCTGCCTCACCGATGCCAGCGCCACCGCCGCCAAAGAAAAAGCGGGCTATCTGGCCGTATCTCGTCCTGGTTGGCGTGGTGCTGGTGGCCGTGATCGCCGCTGGCGCTGCCGCTCTCTACCTGCCAGGACTGAATCGGCAGGCAGCAACGCCCAATCCGGTCGTGGGACGCGCCTTCTACCTCAGCAGCGGCCAGATCACTCCCAGCAGCGCTCAAGGCATCGCCGATCAATTCCAGATAGACCTGCAAAATATCCCGTCACCTCGCGCCGGTAACAGCTATTCGCTCTGGCTGCTGGGAGACAGGGTGCCGGAACCGGGCGCGGACCTGCTCGGTGGCATCAGCACACGACCCGTTAAGCCACCGCTTTTGCTCACCAACAACCTGCCGCTCGTCAATGGCACGATCCATTACCACTACAACGGTGATGCGCAGCACAACAACTTGATCTCCGCCACCAGCCGCCTGCTCATCACTGAGGGGCCGAGCGGACAGACGCCCAGCCAGCCACCGACCGATCGCAGTACGTGGCGCTATTACGCAGAGATCCCACAGGAGCAGCTCCCACCCCCTGCTGGCCCTGGCTTCAGCGCCCTGGTTCATATCCGCCATTTGTTTTATAATGAAACCAATATTCGTGCGCTTGGCCTCCCCGGAGGACTCGACCACTGGCTCTTCAAAAATTCTGAAAAACTGCTAGAATTCTCGGTCAGTGCGCGTGACGACTGGCATGGACAGGCAACCACCGCAAGTGACGTAGGCTTGATGCGCGACCTGTTTATCCGCATCATCGATTACCTCGACGGCACCACCAATTTGAACAAGGATGTCCCGCCCGGCACCCCTGTCCTCGTTGGCACCGATGCCAGGATCGGGTTAATCACGGTCGATTTAAACTATCAGAACAATCACCTGGATACCGACCCGCCCGGCTACGTCGATCACGTCCAGCTCCACGTCGGACAGGCGGCCAAAGCGCCCGATGCCACACCACAGATGCGCGATACTGGCGCACGCATCATCGACGCGATGACGAACGCAAAAACATGGCTGGAAGATATGCGCAAGATTGATCTGTCCTTGATTAAGCTCATGAACAATCCCAATGCGATGAAAGATCCAGCCGTGGGCGCAATGCTTGATGATATGGTCACGCTGGCAACCTACGCCTATATTGGGAAGCTTAATCCCGAGACCAATCAGATGCAGGGCGGCGTTCTGCAAGCGCATTACGCCATTCAACAGTTGGCGGCGTATACCATCACAACCAACCTGCCCAAGAGCTTGTAGCCAATCACATCACAGAGACCGGAGATTGCATGAGTACAGGACGACGCCTGGGAAAATATGAGTTGCAAAAACGTCTGGCGCATGGAGGTATGGGCGAGGTCTGGAAGGCTCGCGATACGCAGCTTGATCGTTATGTGGCGATCAAGCTGCTCCGCACGGATGTTCAGGATAATCCAGAGTTTGCGACGCGCTTCGAGCAAGAGGCGCGTTTCATTGCTGCCCTTCGCCATCCCAACATCGTGCAAATTCATGATTTCAGCATCTCAGAGCCGCCTGAGTCCGAGATCCCGACCGCCTATATCGTCATGGACTTTGTTGAGGGGCAGACCTTAGCCGATTACATTCGCAACACTTCGAAGAAAGGCAACTTCCCGCCCGCCTCCGATCTCATCTACATCTTTACCGCGATCAGTAGCGCCCTGGATTATGCCCATCGCGAGGGCAAGATCCACCGCGACATCAAGCCAGCCAACATCCTGCTCGATCAGCGTCTCCCCAATGCTCGCTTGATGGGAGAGCCAACCCTGATCGATTTTGGCATCGCACGCTTACAGGGTACTGCCAGCGGCACCGCCGTCGGTTCGCTGCTTGGCACGCCGCTCTACATTTCACCAGAACAGGCTCAAGGATTGCATGGCGACCACCGCAGCGACCTCTATTCGCTGGGCGTCATCCTCTACGAGATGATGACGGGCAGCACGCCGTTTCGCGGCGAGACAACGATGGCTATCCTGGTCCAGCACTTACATGATGCCCCGACGCCGCCCGAGTTTATCAACCCTGCGATCTCGCCCGAACTCTCCGCTATCATTCTCAAAACGCTTGCCAAGAAGCCCGACGATCGGTTCTTCAGCGCATCAGAGATGACGATTGCCCTGGCTCAGGCGCTCCATCTGCCGGTTCCGGCCAGGCTCTTATTGCCTTCCGAACGCCCGCCGCTCTCTTCGTCGCAAGGCCAACCATACTCATCGCCATCGCGCCCGCCAATCTCGTATACACCCAATCCGCCAACGCCCGTTCGTGACGCCCTGCAAGCGCCTATGGGCAACTTCCAGGCCAATCCTGTGACGCCGCCTGACCTGCTTCCCAATACATCGCTCGCGCCTCCACCGGCGTTTTCAGGCCAGGAATATCGATATGAATCAACCCACATGCAACAGGAGTGGCACTTCCCCCAGCAGTCGGGGTTGCCACAAGCAAAGCAGACCGGTAAAAACCGCTGGCTGCTGCTCACACTTGCCCTTGTGGCGCTTATGGTGCTGGTCGGGGCTGGCTTATGGGCCTTTGTCCTGCCCTCACAAAACGGCCAGTCAACAGGTGGGGGACCTGTAGTGGTGGGACAATTACAGTTCTCGCATAGTACACATGCCACCAATAATGCCTACGACCAGTTGCAAATCACGCTGCACAATATTTCCGACCCGCCAGCCGGGCGCGTGTATTATGCCTGGATACAGGCTCCAGCGAACGAAACGGAGGCTCCTCACTGGCAACTCAACGTGCAAAACGGGACAGTTCAACAAACCGTGACCTATCCAAAAAATCTGCTCATTGCCGACGCCCTGTTCATCGTGACGGCGGAAGATAGCAGAACGCCGCCCATCGTGGCCTATACTGGACATGATCAGCGATTTTTCTATGCCCGCATCACCTCAACAACCACTCAGACCTTCACTGTTCAGCAATGCCCGGAAGATCCAGCATCTCAAGCCTGCGTGGGATAGATAACCAGCTACTTGCGACGCTTCGCCACGTTCTCTTCGGTCGTTCCGCTCGTGACCAGCTCATACAGCGTGGCCTGCCCCTCTTTCGGGCGCAGGACGCGACCCAGGCGTTGAATATATTCGCGCTTTGTGCTGTTGCCGCTCACGATAATCGCCACCCGGCAATCCGGCACGTCAACGCCCTCATTGAGCACGCGGCCCGTTACCAGCTTGCTATACTGACCCGTGCGAAAGCGATCGAGAATGATGCGTCGTTCTTCAGCGGGCGTTTTATAGGTGATGCTTGGCAGGCAAAAGCGGCGACTGATCTCATCCACAACATAGTTATACTCGGAGAAAAGAATCACCTGATCGGTGGCGTGACGGCGCAAAATCTGCTCGATCTCAGCATATTTACCGGGCGCATTCATAGCAATGTTACGCGCCTCTCTCCAGGCAAGCATGGCGGCGCGGGCGTCTGGATCGCGGGCGCTCATATAGATCACTTTTTGTTGAAAATCTTCCGGGCTGCGAATGACGATACGTCTCCGTTGTAAAAACGAGCGATAGATGCGCCGCTGCTCGGCATAACGCTCTTCATCCTCGCCTGCCAGCGCCACATCAACGCGCACCTCCTGATACTGTGCCAGATAGCGCCCCTCAGTCAGTTCAGCGGGAGAGCGCCGATAGACCTCCGGGCCGATCAACTCGTCCAGATCGGCATGGGCCATATCGCTGCGTTCAGGCGTCGCGCTCAATCCCAAGCGCAACGGCGTAAAGGCGCTTTCCGCGATCAGGCGATAGGTTGGGGCTGGGAGATGGTGGCATTCGTCGAAAATGAGCAGGCCAAAGTTGCGCAACTCGCGTGGATAGAGTGCTGCCGAGTCATAGGTGATGATCGTAATCGGCTGCAAATCCTTCTCGCCGCCACCAAACAGACCGATCTGTTCGGCATCAAGCGATAGGGCCGCCGACAGCGCGACGCGCCACTGTTGCAAAAGATCAATCGTCGGCACCACTGCCAGAGTCCATAAGCCCGTCTCATGGATCGCCATCGCCGCCGTAAAGGTCTTCCCGGCCCCCGTTGGCAGCACAACAACCCCGGCGCTCCCTTCTGCCAGCCAGCTTCCCAGCGCCTCCTGCTGATAGGGCCGCGCCTCCATTGCCAGCGCCGTAGAAAATGGCAGCCCCGGTCGCTCATCAAATGCAACAGTGAAGGGCGTCTCTTGCAGGTGCAACGCTCGCTTGATGGCACTGAAATGTATTGGTTGTGTGCGCAAAAAGCGCTGTCGTCGATCCACTGCGATGCCTGAACGGATTGCAGTTGGAAGGTGGCTCCCGAAGAACCTGTTGAGCATTTCAGGAAAGGCAAGGGATTCATATTCGGTTGCCGGCACGATAATCAGGTCGCGCCCCCGCAGTTCAAGCGTCGTCTCTGGCATAACTCACTCACGATTCATATGGTACGGCCAACAAAGAAAGCTGGGTCCGCTGTGCCGCTGCTAACTGGCCTACTATACCATCAATAGCCCCAATTGGATAGCGGCACACTCATCACCTGTTTTTGTATTCTTTTTGCTAGCATCTGAGGCGGAAGCTACTTTGATCTATAGCTTCATGGCAGACATAACAAAATTCATAGAATTTTTCATGCATTACTCTTTTCTCCACCCCCGACCTTCGCAATTTAAACATTAATATATTTCAACTTGTATATCTATATAATAATGATATTTTCATAAAAATACACAATATTTTAATTATCTTCTAACACAAAGTTTGCTATACTCTATAAAGATCATTCA
Source organism: Ktedonobacteraceae bacterium (assembly GCA_025928885.1). Classification (GTDB taxonomy): domain Bacteria; phylum Chloroflexota; class Ktedonobacteria; order Ktedonobacterales; family Ktedonobacteraceae; genus JAICIM01. Next base: position 4,951 of record JAICIM010000174.1, read on the forward strand.
TTACAAAAAGTTATTCTGCAAAACGAAGGCGGTAACGTGTTACAGACTGATGTTTTAACTGATTGCGCAATTCAAACAATTGCGGTTGTGGACGATAAATTCAGCGACTTTTATGATCTCCCCATCGATTTTTCTATTCCAGAGATCGCTGGCTTTAAACTTCGCTATGTCCCCTCATCGCTACAAAGTATTCAATCGATCATCGGCTTCATTCGCGAAACGGCACAGGCCGCTATCTGCACGCACCGCCTTATACAGCGCGGCCCCACCTATTTCTATGGAGCGGAACTGGCTGCGGCCCTCTACGATGCCAGAATTCCAACGCTTGTTGTGACACAATATACCGCTATCGATTTCAATAGCTCCCTGCGCAAATGGCGGGAGAAGCTCCCTGTCGTCTTCAATCCGCGCGAATTTGATACAGAAACCATACTGGAAGGCTTTGATCTGTGTAGACAGGAGCTAGCAGGCAATTTTACAAAAGAGCGCCTTCCACATGAAGCGCTGCTCAATGTCTCCAATATTGAACGTGATGGACACGAACCTGTAATTGATGTCAACATTACATATGATTGGGATCATTATCAGGTCATTCGCCTCCCACTATCGTTGATCCCTGCCGACCTTCATGCACAGATCACTCACAATAGCTGGCTGAAAGCTGAAGTCAATATCGGCGCTCGTTTTTGCGATGAATTGTACTTCCGCAACATTACGATAACAGAATCGCCAGACGATGAGGACCCGGATATCGCCTTTTTACAAGCTGAGGCAACTGAGCAAGACTATTCACATTAATCCTCTCCTCTCGTCACTAACAACAAACAACTGCTGTTCCTATTTGGTCCAGCAGTTGTTTGTTGTTACAAGCTATTTCAGCTAGCACCAGGAGCGAATCTCATTTAATGTGGCCTGCACATATGGCAACAATCCCGCAGCGAGAGAAGGCGACTCATGCACAAACGACAGATGGGCAAAACCAGGAGCAAGCAACTGAAAATACAGGCTGGACAGCAATTGCTTGACGTTATGGCGCACACACATCTCCATCTCGCTGCGCACAATCTTCATCAGTTCGCCGCTCTCAAAGTCTGCATTCAATGCTGTTCTTCCTTGAGGATGAAGCAAACGCTGTAGCCACTCAACAAAAAATGCCAGGGGCAGGATATCACGCTGTAATACGCCCATCACGGTGCGAGTGAGCCGCTCATCTTCGCTATAGAGATAGACATGTGCAACAGGTTCGCAAATCTTAGCAGCAACCGCATTCGTTATGCGTTCTAGATCGTGAGCTTCTATTAAGGGGTGCAGGGCAAACGCGAAGAGATAATCGGCACTATGGGCAATGGCATGCAACCATCCCCGTTCGTTATCGTAGCCGCGTAGATCCTTCTCGGCTGCAAAATGCTGCAAGGCATCCTTCAATAGCCGCGCCACCAAATCTTGCTCCAGCCAACGCTGCTTGCCATCTTCGTAGATAATAGACGTGAGCGTCAATAGCGAGTAAGAACGCAGCAACACCGTATCCGTTCCCTGCTCACCCACTCCCTGTGTAAGATTATGCGATAGCTGCATTGCCATCTTACAGAGATCATCGGCGGGATAGTACCCACGACAGATCCAGGCATCAAGGATAGGATACACCAGTTCCTCCCTGAACACGCGCTCGGTCGATCCTAACTGTATGAGCAGTTCTGAAGTCAGTGAAGCAAGCGAATAGCCAGTAGGGAGTGCATAATCGTTAGCTACGATGTTCTGCCAGAACGTCCTGTCCACATACGGCTCCTTTATCGCATTCATCTCCAGTCTTTATGCAATATTACCTGTTATCACCATCCCCACGAATAGTGCCGCGCTCAAGCCGTGAAAACAGCTTCTCAAGATTGGCAGCTGCCACCTCTTCCAGCGTGAGATCCAGTTCGGTGCAGATCTGTGTGAGATACCAGAGCACATCGCCCAGTTCGTATTTCAGCGCCTCGCGATCCACATCCGTGATTTTTCCGCCTTTATCGCGGAAAATCTTCTTGACTTTACCAGCCACCTCCCCGGCTTCGTTGACCAGTCCCAGTGTCGGATACACAATCGGACTATTGGTTGCAACCTCTCCCCACGTTTTACGAGACTCGCGTTGATATTCATGAAATTCATGTATATCCATTTCTACAGTTCTCCATCCTCAAATAAAAATAGATCAGCGCAATAATGTGCTGATCTATTCTACTCTTCCAGGAAAAACAAAAACAACCATGTATTTCAGGCATGCGGTATCATCGGAATAAACCCTGCAAACAGGCCCAGCATAAAAACAGCAGTACAGAGGAACGATACGCCCAGGCCAACGATAGAAGCACAGAATATACCTGGGCGGAGAGGTAATACTTCCGCCTGCTCAGGGGACGCTGGATCATAGATGACTGGAACCTGCGCCCCTACCCTCACGCTGGCAAACGTTCTGACCACCGCCTGCTTCAACGTACCCGTCTGCGTCCTGAAGCGAACGGCGGTCACGGTGGCGCTGGTTCCATCGGCATTGCTGGCAGTTCGCGTCTCCAACACCTTACCAACAACCGTCACACCAACCGCCTCTAATCGCTTGAGCGCAACAAAGCGGCGCATCCCATATCCGATAATCAGCAAGCCAACTGCGATAACAGGCAGGCAACTCAGCAACATTCCAATATTTGCCATAGCATATCTCTTTATTCTTGCCCCTATAACGGGCCATAAGATTTATCATTCATTACAAGCAGTATAACTGAAGCAGAGAAAAGTTGCTATGAAGGGCAAGACAGAGAGGTTGTGAAATAGATGACACTATTTGAGGCAAGAAGATTGTGTTGAGGGGAACAATGGCGTGCGGCAAACCATCTGATCTGCCGCATACCAGCTATTTGCGCTTTAACCCGATGCGCTGCTCTAATTCTTGTGCGATGGTATAGGGATCACGTTCGCGCCGCGTGATATCATCGGTGAAGCTCTCCCACTCTTCCGCTGTCACATTCGCAGCTAGAGATTTCATAACGGCCTGGATAACAAGCACTTGTAGCTCGCTGCGTACCTGACGTTGCGCTCGTTGCAGCCACACTCCACTCTCCTCCAGGTAGGTACGATGCTCTTGAATAGCATCAACCACCTCGACAATGCCCTGATCCTTCAGCGCCGCCGTCTTGAGTATTGGCACGCGCCAGCCCGCTTGTTTACGCTTCGAATCTAGGCTCAAGAGCATCGCCAGCTCCGCGACGGTCTGTTCGGCTCCGGGCTTATCCATCTTGCTGACTACGAACAGGTCGGCAATCTCAAGAATACCCGCTTTGATGGCCTGAATATCGTCGCCCATCCCAGGAGCCAGGACGACAAGCACAGTCTGTGCGGTCCGCATCACCTCTACCTCGGCCTGTCCCGTGCCAACCGTCTCAATGATGACCGGATCGTAGCCCGCCGCATCCATCGCCCGCACGACATCGCGCGTAGAGGCGGCCAGCCCGCCCAGACTGCCACGACTCGCCATGCTGCGGATGAAAATATTGGGATCGCCCGCCAGTTCCATCATGCGGATACGGTCGCCGAGGATCGCGCCACCCGTAAACGGGCTACTCGGATCAACCGCCACTACGCCCACTTTGCGCTCACGCTTGCGCAACTCGCGCACCAGCCGCGTAACGAGCGTACTCTTGCCAGCTCCAGGCGCACCGGTCACGCCGAGGATATGTGCATTCCCGGTGTGTTGATGCAGTTCGGCCAGATAGTGCCGCGCCTGGGGGATTTCGTTTTCTATCAGCGTCACCATACGAGCTAGAGCGCGACGATCGCCCTGTAAGAGACGCTCTATCATATTTTGCAAAGCAGCACCTATACCTCAACGGTCAGGCGATCCGCCCGCACATTGTCGCGCACAAAAGCAATAATCTCTTCGGTCGGTGTTCCTGGCCCATAACAGCCCTGAATTCCGAGCGCTCGAATCGCCGGGAGATCCTCATCGGGCAAAATGCCACCCGCAGCGACCAGCACATCATCGACGCCGTTCTGCTTGAGCAGCTCCATCACGCGTGGAAAAATCGCCATATGCGCCCCCGACAAAATGCTCATCAGTATCGCGTCCACATCCTCCTGAATCGCCGCCTCCACAATCATTTCGGGGGTTTGCCGGATACCGGTATAGATCACCTCCATGCCCGCATCGCGCAAGGCACGAGCGATCACTTTTGCACCACGATCATGCCCGTCGAGTCCTGGCTTGGCAACCAGAACGCGGATTGGTCGGCTCGTTTCAGCCATACGAGACTCCTTTGTCTAAAAATTCTGGAATGAGTCGCGATCCTCGCCCCTCAGTGAGCGCCGCCTGGTAGAGCGCACAAATCGCACGCTCCTGCTCTTCATAGATCGCTTGCCACTCTCGCTCTGCTTTCGACTCTACTTCCAATTTTACTACGGGGGATAAGTCGCTGCAAGCAGACAGCAACAAACGTGTACGAGCAACAATCTGCTCTTTCTCCGGCGCTGCGACGGTTGGAATGGGTAAATGCCCCAGCACATGCTGCTCTATCTGCGGTTGCACCCATTTATAAGCAGTCTGCACCATGTAGATATACGTGCGCAACAGGCGCGAATTCAGCAGGGCCAGTAAGAAGTAGAGATCGTCTTCCTGAGTTTTTTCGGAGCGTAAGAGCAGCATATAAAGGGTTTGCAGCACCACATGCCCATCCAGATCGAGAGCTGCCTGCAACATCCCTGTACTCTTCACCACCAGCAGCTTCGGCTGACGATAGCGTTCCAGGTTCTTTTTAATCGCATCTCGCCCGATCCAATAGCGAGCCGCCGGTTTTTCATAGGGACGCAGATCAACGCCCCCACGCAAAACGGGATATAGCTCCTCCCCATCGCTCGTTGGCTCAAGCTGCAAAAGGGTGTTATCCTTGCTCAATTCCTCGCCGCGTCGAATCAGCGCCAGCGCGTTCAGCGGCGCAAAGACGGGATTCTCCTTAATTGGCACCTCACATAAAAACTCATGGAGCCGACGGGCCAGCAGGTGCTGAGGAGAGCAAGCATCGCTGAGGAGATAGCGCATTTCCGCGCCGGGTTGATGATACAACGACGCTTGCGTAATTGTGCTGGCATGCACGGGAATGATTGCATCAGGCACTACCTCAATCGTTGCATCGCGCTGCCAGCGTCCACGCCGCCACGCGATCTGATGCTGAGAGGGCGGCGGGAGCTTTTGCGCAATCAGCACCGCTGCGCCAACATAGGCCGGAAAGACACCGGAGAGATGCCAGAGATGGCGAATAGTGGTCTCGCGCAACAACCTGCGCCGCTCGTGGGTGGCATTGGCACGGGCCAGCACCGGATCGGGCAGCACAAGCGCGATCCATCCCCCCGGACGCACGATACGCAGCGCCAGATCGAGAAAGAGCAGATAGCTATCGACCTGCCCATGTTGCCAGCTAGGACGGTAGCAACTCAAATCATTGTTTTTTGCGGCAAGATAGGGAGGGTTTGCCAGAAAGAGATCAACAGGTTGTGACTGTTCCCAGGGAAACGCCAGCCCATCGGCCTGATGAATGTGTAAGGGAGAAGGCCGCCGCTCGTTGATAGCGCCATCTGAAGCGAGAAGAGAGCGCAATTGCATCTCAGCGAGGAAGCAGGAGATGGGATCGGGATCAAAGCCCCAGAGGTTGCGCTGGATGAGGGAGAGGCGCTTTCTTTTCGGCAGATCGACCTCTTTTGTAAATGCCAACAGTCGCCAGGCTGCGCCCGCTAAAAAGTTGCCACCGCCACAGGCAGGATCAAGCACACGGATCTGTGAAAGGTCGTGAGAGGGGATATAGTTGCAGGCATCTAATATCTGTTCCACCAGCGCTGAAGGCGTCGAGAAATGGCCGCGCGTCTTGCGCTCGCGCGTCGGCAGACCAGACTCGTACCAACTCACGGTTTCATTTACTGTCATCTATATCGACCATCTACAAACTTATAAAATATGTTTGTTGCGCAACTGTTCCAGAGCCTCACGAGCGGCTAATCGTCCAGCCTCTTTAATACTGGAAGCCTTACCCATTCCTAGCAAATACTCCTGCTCAAAGACGCCAACCAGAAAGACGCGATCGTTGTTGCGGCCACTCTGTTCCAGCACTCGGTAGCGTGGCAACGTGCCTGAACGCTGTAAAATAATCTTCTGCAAGCGCCCTTTGGGGTTATTGTCCAGCGTTTGCTGATTGACCTGTTCAATCACCGGAAAAATCGTACGCGCTACGAAATCGCGTGCCACATCTGGCCCTTGATCGATATGAATCGCGCCCACAACTGCCTCCAGCACATCGGCACAGAGCGAATCGCGCGACCGCTCGTTAAATGTGCGTAGATTGGCAATATCGACGCGAATGAAGGGAAATAAGCCCAACTGTTGCCCGATACGCGCA
>JAICIM010000577.1 GCA_025928885.1 Ktedonobacteraceae bacterium
AGGGCGGCAGGCGTGGCGAGATCTATGCGAAGCTCAAGAAGTTGCGTGATACCTATGCCGATCTGATCCGCAAGCGCTATCCTAAGATTCCGCGTCGCGTCTCAGGCTACAACCTCGATGAACTATTGCCAGAAAATGGTTTTAATGTGGCTGGTGCGCTGGTTGGTACGGAGTCCACCTGTGCGGTTGTCCTGGAAGCGACGACGCGGCTGGTGCAGAGTCCACCTGTGCGCACGATCGTTGTGCTAGGTTATGCCGATCTCTATAGCGGCTGCGACCAGATCCCTATGCTGTTGCGGTATCATCCAATAGGGCTGGAGGGCTTCGATGATGGCCTGATCGATGATCTGCGCAAAAAGGGGCTGCACCGGGACGAGGTGGCGCTCTTCCCCGAAGGTCGCGGTTGGCTGATTATTGAATTTGGCGGCAACAGCAAAGAGGAGGCCAACGGGCAGGCGCACAAGCTGATGGAGCGCCTCAAGAGCCAGAATCATTCACCAGCAATGAGGCTTTTTGATGATCCAGCGCAAGAAGCGCTGATCTGGTTGGTGCGCGAGTCTGCTCTCGGTGCAACGGCCATTGTGCCAGGTGAGAAACCGGCCTGGCCCGGCTGGGAAGACTCGGCGGTGCCGCCTGAGAAGTTGGGCAACTATCTGCGTGATCTGCGCAAGCTGCTCGATTCATATAACTATAACGCCAGCTTTTACGGCCATTTCGGACAGGGCTGTTTGCATACGCGCATCGATTTTGACCTGGAGACGAAAGAAGGGATCGAGAAGTTTCGCGCTTTTATCAACGCTGCTGCCGATCTGGTCGTGAAGTATGGCGGCTCGCTTTCCGGCGAACATGGTGATGGGCAGGCCCGTGCCGAGTTCACGCCCAAGATGTTTGGCAACGAACTGATCGAGGCGTTTCGCGAGTTTAAATCAATCTGGGACCCTGATTGGAAGATGAACCCCGGCAAGATGGTCAATGCCTATCGAGTTGAAGAGAATCTGCGCCTCGGCACCAATTATAATCCAATGCCGGTACAGACCCATTTCCAGTTTCCCGACGATCACAACAGCTTTGCACGGGCGACCTTGCGCTGCGTTGGCGTGGGCAAGTGTCGTCGCACTGAGGGCGGCACGATGTGTCCGAGCTTTATGGCGACGCGGGAGGAGAAGGATACCACGCGGGGACGCGCCCGCCTGCTCTTTGAGATGTTGCAGAGCGACCCGGTGACGCACGGCTGGCGCAACGAGAAGGTCAAAGAGGCGCTTGATCTCTGTCTGGCCTGTAAGGGCTGTAAAGGCGATTGCCCCGTCAATGTCGATATGGCGACCTACAAAGCGGAGTTTCTCTCGCATTATTACCAGGGCCGTCCACGCCCCATCACTGGCTATTCGATGGGCCTGATCTACTGGTGGGCGCGGCTGGCGTCGCGCTTCCCCGGCATCGTCAATTTCTGCACGCACGCCCCCATCCTGAGCACCATCGCTCACGTAGCGGGCGGCTTTGCGCCTGAGCGAAGCATTCCAACCTTTGCAAAGCAGACGTTTAAAGACTGGTTCCGACACCGGACAGTGAGAAATGTGGGGCAGCCCCAGGTCTTGCTGTGGCCCGATACCTTTAATAACTATCTCAAGCCACAGACCGCGCAAGCCGCCGTCGAGGTGCTTGAAGCAGTTGGCTATCAGGTGATCGTGCCGCAACAAACGCTGTGCTGTGGGCGGCCACTCTATGATTACGGTTTTCTCGATCAGGCGCAGCAGCAGTTGCGGCAGATCCTCGACGCGCTGGCCCCACAGATCGAGGCGGGCTTGCCTGTGGTGGGATTGGAGCCAAGCTGCGTGGCTGTCTTTCGCGATGAATTAATCAACCTCTTTCCCCACGACGAGAACGCAAAGCGGCTCAGCCAGCAGACCTTTCTCTTGAGCGAGTTTTTGGAGAAGAAGGTCAAGGATTATCAACCGCCGAAGCTGCAACGCAAAGCCGTTGTGCATGGGCATTGTCACCATAAAGCGATTATGAAGCTCAAAGATGAGGAGGCGGTGCTGACAAAGCTGGGCCTCGATTATCAGGCGCTCGATTCTGGTTGTTGTGGGATGGCGGGAGCCTTTGGTTTTGAGAAAGAGCATTATGCCATCTCAATGCAGATCGGCGAACGGGTGCTGCTTCCGGCGGTACGCCAGGCCGAGCAGGAGACGCTGATCATCGCCGATGGGTTTAGCTGTCGCGAACAGATCGAACAATCCACGGATCGACACGCCCTGCATCTGGCCGAGGTGCTTCAGATGGCACTGCGACAGGATGGGGTTGCAAGAGAAGAAGAAGATGTGGAGCAGACCAAGCCATTCTCGCCGCTACTGTTGAGCGCCGTTCTCGCGCTGCTTGGTGCGGTCTTGCTCTGGCTCTGGAAACAAAGAAGATATGTTTGAGCATGATGGTGAATTTATACGACTCCAACGATGGGTGAACATGTGTCCCCGTGTATGGTAGGGGCGATGGCTTGTCCTCGCCTGGAAAGGAAAGGTAAGATGGCGGTCAATGTGCCTACGAAACGTCCTCAACAGGTTGCTCGGAGACCTGTTTCCCGTCCTGAGCAGTCGGATGGCCTGCTACGTTCGTTTCAAACCCTGCTCCCGAGATGGCTCTCCCGTGATGAGACGGTGGTGCTTCAGCATATTCGCGAGGGACGTTTTCAGCGCAGCCTCTCGTTAATTACCGCCTTCTCTAGCCTGTTGAGCGGGTTGGAGGTGACGTATGAACACTATATCGGCAGCTACAGCCAGCAGATTATGTACACGCCCGTGATACTGAGCATGGTTCTCTTTTTTGCAGGCGTCTGGGGAACGTTTAATCGCTGGGCGGCACGTGTGCTGCTGCCAATTGTCTCGCTTGTGACGGCGCTGGATGGCCTGATCGGCTTCTTTCTCCATATACGTGGCATTGCGCGTAAACCGGGTGGATGGCGCATACCAGTATTTAATATTGTGATGGGGCCGCCGGTGATGGCTCCCTTGCTCTTTGCCACCAGCGGCTTTCTTGGCCTGATTACCGCCTTCCTGCGTCGCGAAGACGATCTCAACCCGGTGCCATCCCGCAGCAAACGACCGCTCAAGATGGAGCTTCTGCCGCAAGAGATCACGCGGGATATCAGCACGATTGAGCAGGATATTCGTGAGGGGCGCTTCCAGCGTATCATGGCCGTCGCAACCGCAATCTCAGCATTCTTCAGCGGTTTCGAGTCGCTCTACTCGCATTATAAAAATAACTTCACCTATCGCATCGAGTGGGTTCCCATCGTCTTAACCCCGGCTATTATGATCGCGGGGATTGGCAGCCTGTGGAGTCGCACGCTAGCAAAGGTGTGGCTGCCAGTTACGTCGGCCCTGGCCCTGATCAGTGGAGCTATCGGGTTCTTCTATCACGTGCGAGGCGTCTTCCGTCGCCCCGGTGGAAGCAAGCTGCCGCTGTACAATCTGCTCTATGGGCCGCCCGTGTTCGCGCCGCTCTTGTTTGCTGCGACCGGCTTTCTGGGCTTACTCGCCAGTCTTTTGAGGAGGGCAAAAGCATGAAGCAACTGAAAAAGAATTATACGCAGAACGGGGAAAAGCGCTCACGAATCCCCGCACATGTGGATCAGAGCCGCCTGCCGGTCGATCACGAGACGCGCCAGCCCATTGCGCCGCGTTCTCAGCCTGGCTACTATCCAGATTTTCAGACATTGAGTCAGCAGGCGTTCTGGGACGAGGCGACGCGCAAGGTCGTGCAGGCCAGAGTTGAGCAGGTGCCGCCGATTCGCTTCTTTACACAACAGGAGGCGACGCTGATGCAGGCGGTCTGCGATCGCTTGTTGCCACAGGATGACCGCGATGTGGCGCATAAGATCCCAGTCGTGAACTATATCGATGAGCGGCTCTACAGCAGACGTATCGATGGGTATCGCTTTGAGGATATGCCGCCCGATCACGAGGCGCATCGGCTCGGCTTGCAGGCTATCGAGGCCATTGCCCGCCATCTCTACAATGCCTCGTTCGTTGATCTGGAGCCGCTGCAACAGGATACCGTCTTGAAAACTATCCACGATGCCAAACCGCCAGCCGCTCACGAGATCTGGCAAAAGATGTCGGTGCAGCGCTTCTGGCTGCTCATCATGCAGGATGCGATCGACGCCTATTATGCGCACCCCTACGCCTGGGATGAGGTTGGCTTTGGCGGGCCAGCCTATCCACGCGGCTATATGCGCCTTGAAGGCGGCAGGCCGGAACCCTGGGAGGTTGAGGAACAGCGCTATGAGTGGGATGGACCGGCGAACTCGCTCTCCGATACATACGAGCCACTTGGCGGTCCGGGCGGTCATAAGCAGCAACCATCAGGTCAGGAGGGAACGCATTGAGCATATTCAAGAAGCCAATATTGGGCAGCTTTGACGGCGAGAAACGCACGGCCCATATGCTGGGGCCGATTCAAAAGATAGATTTTCCCATGCATCATTTTCCTCTGGATGAGGAGGTCGATTTTTGTATTGTTGGCGTGGGATCGGCGGGCGGCGTCCTGTTGCAACGGCTGGCGCGGGCCGGTTTTCGCGTGGTGGGCATAGAGGCCGGGCCGTTCTGGGATAC
>JAICIM010000655.1 GCA_025928885.1 Ktedonobacteraceae bacterium
CAGGGCCAGGAGGGCGGCGGTTATTGCCCCGATGCTCAACATACTCTGAGCCAGCAGAGCCAGCGGGTCCGTTTGCAGCGAGGAGAGCAGAAAGCGCCGATCGAGCAAATTATCGAGTCGCAGCGAGGTCGTAAGGGTTTTGCGTACATATTTGAGCGTCGCCTCGTCGTTGCTGGTGCGTAGCCAGATGTGATTGAGGGGGACGACGGCCAGGTTGTTTTTGAGGCGATAGTCGAGGAAGCTCTGATAATCAACCAGTATCCCGCTGCTGATCCCCGGAATGCGGGTAACGCTGGCAAGTACCACATAACGAACAGAACGGGCAGAACGGTTCGTCGCGCTATGTTCGTAGAGTGAAAACGTCATCCCCGGATGCAGAGAAAGCGCTTGCATGGTTGGCGTATCAACGATTGCGGGTACAACATGAAACTGTGTCGCCATGAGCCGCTGGTCGATCAATTGCTCCATCAATTGGACGAGAGAACCAGCTGGATTCTGACGCGGCCAGAGCGCAGTTTCAGCAAATGTTGCGGCATCAACGGCCTGAATCTGGATCGTATCCCCGGCCACATCATCGCTTATCGCGCTGGTGATGGCCCCAACGGTGACAGAGGTTGCGCCACGCATATGCAGATAGGGATCGGCTACGGCTTCGATCGATGGCGATGTAGTCGTGAGTATGCCGCTGAAGTCTGCACCAACCTTGTAGGCAGCGATATCGTTGCTGCGTCGTTCCTGTGAAGCGGTAAAGATCAGCGCGAAGATTGCCAGAGTAATTGCTAGCACAAGTAAGATCGTCATACGGGCGAGGACGCGTGGGGAGCGAATCCGGTGCAGGGCGGCCAGCAGCGTTGTCGTTGCATAGCCGGGTTGTATGATATGGATGCCGACCATTGAGAGCAGCGCGATGCCACGCAAGGAGAGCGGGAGGAGGCAGGCCAGTAACAGCGTCGGAGCCAGCGGGGCCATAAGCGGAAATGATGGCGGCGTGGTGCTATCGTGCGACCTGACGAGGCCAAGCAGCAGCACATAGGTCGCCAGACCGATCAGGGCCAGCAGGACCTCAAGCTTGACCTGCTCCTTGTGCGGTGGTTCACTCTTGCGGACCATCTCTTGATGCAGGCGTGGCATCGTGCGGCGGAGCGTATAATACAGCGTCGCGACGATGATGCCAAGAGACAGCAGCATTGTACCAGCAGCATAGAGCCAGGTGTGTAGGAAAAAGGGGAGCGGATTGTGCCAGAACGTTTGCAACAGTTGTCGGCCAGGAAAGAGAGCGGCGGCGCTCAGATAGGCCAGGGGAGGACTGATGAGGCAGGCAAACAGGGCCGCCCCGGTGCTCTGTGGCAGCAACGAACCGAGCATTTGACGCACACCGGCCCCGCGATGATGCAGCACCGCCAGCGTATCAGCCTGCCGCTCAACCAGCGCTCGCGCCATGAGATGCATAAAGAAGAAGAGCAGCATGAGGGTTTGAAATGCGAGACTGAACAGTGGGAGGCGGGCCTGGGTGAGTCTGAGGCGTAGTTCCGTTGTTGGAGCCACCTCCATCAGCGCCGGGAGCAGACAGACGAGGAAAATCTGCCCGATCATTCCCAGGCTCATCAAGAGAAAAAGCAATCGCTGTTGCCGCCAGTGCCAGATCGCGCACGATATCATGGCGGGAATGGCACGTGGTCGGTCAGTGGTCGCGGTCAATGACCGGGGAATAAGACGCGCCATACGCTTTCCTTCTCTTATAAATGAAATGCCAGAGATGTGGAAGCTGCACAAAAAATAGAGATGCGAAAAGGAGTAGCAACCGTCTGCTGGCGGGCATTGGATCTGCCTATCTACCATTGTAACACGAAGATTTCGTGAGAGACAAGCATAGTGACGGCTTTGTGTGGTGCCAGAATGTGGGGGAAGACCGCTGCCACCAGCAACGAGACGAGCGGCAGAGTCGTTGCTGGCGGTAACAGTACTGGTGTTGCTCATACATCCAGGGGTAATTCTGGTGGATGTATGGGCAGCGCGTGGGCGCTTATGGCTTCAGGACGACCTTAATGCAGCCATCCTCTTTATGCTTGAAAATCTCATATCCGTGCGGAGCCTCTGCAAGACTGAGCGTATGGGTAATGATAAACGAGGGGTCAATATCGCCATGCTCAATGTGGTTTAAAAGCGGCTGGAGATACTTCTGTACATGTGTTTGTCCCATTTTAAAGGTCAACCCTTTATTGAAAGCGGCACCAAAGGGAATCTTATCGAGGAAGCCGCCATAGACGCCAGGGATCGAGACGGTGCCACCTTTGCGGCATGCCTGGATCGCTTCCCGCAGCACGTGAGGGCGGTCGGTGCTGACATGCGTTTTCTGCTTGGTCATATCGATGGCGGCACCCAGCGTATCCCCATGTGCCTCCATCCCAACGGCATCAACACAGGCATCGGGTCCGCGCCCGCCCGTCATCTGTTTGAGCGCCTCCACGACATCGTTCCCCTCGTAGTTGATGACCTCGGCGTGTCCCTGTTCAGCGGCCATGCGCAGACGTTCGGGGAAGCGATCGATGGCGATCACCCGGGCCGCTCCCAACAGATAGGCGCTTCTAATGGTGAGCTGCCCGACCGGTCCACAGCCCCAGACCGCTATCGTATCGCCGGGCTGGATGTTGCAGTTCTCAGCCGCCATATAGCCGGTCGCGAAGATATCTGAGAGGAAAAGCACCTGTTCGTCCTTCAGCTGGCCTGGTATCTTGATCGGGCCGACATCGGCGAATGGCACGCGGGCATATTCGGCCTGACCACCAGCGTAGCCACCGAAGAGATGCGAGTAACCATAGATACCAGCTGCCGAGAAGCCGTACATCGCTTCGGCCAGGGCGGCGTTGGGATTCGAGTTATCGCAGAGCGACCACAACTGATGTGAGCAGAAGTAGCAGCGGCCACAGGCAATCGGGAACGGCACCACCACGCGATCCCCCTTTTTGAGATTCTCGACCCCTTTGCCAACCTCAACGATCTCACCCATAAACTCATGACCCAGGATATCGCCCTTCTCCATCGTGGGAATGTAGCCATCATAGAGATGCAGATCGGAGCCGCAGATGGCCGTCGAGGTGATTTTGACGATAGCGTCGCGTGGATTGAGTATTTTCGGATCGGGTACGTTTTCGACCCGCACCTTATGTGGGCCATTCCAGCATAATGCTCTCATGCTTGCCTCCTGATGTGTGATTACTTCTGCCGTTTGCCTGCGCCTTTGGGCTGGTCCTTGATCGTTGCGATCTCGCCCGCCTCCATCAGTTCTTTAAAGCGGCGCAAATTCTCCTGTGCCTCGTGATCGGCCAGATAGCTGATCGCCTGCTTCATATTTTTGCGCAAGAAATTGCGGGCCGGGGGATAATCGAGTTCGAGCGTCGTGATTGTTCCGCGACCATCGGAGGCGGGGACAAAATAGACGCGTCCGGCCTGAGCCACCACAAACTTTTTCCCCAGCACTCGCCATTCGAGCTGTCGCCCCGGATCTTCCTGCGTAAACTCGGTGTACCATTGGATCTTCTTGCCAGAGGGGAGACGGGCCGTCCAGCGCGATGTTTTTGCGTTAGTTTGCTGCACTTTTTCCACTTCCATCATATAGGAGGGAGCTTTTCCGACATCGTGCCAGGCATTGTAGAGTTCGGCGGGCGAACGGTTGATCGTCATCGAGCGGCGCGCGCGCGTTCCTGCCTGTTGTGGTAAGGCAACGCGGGTCGCTTCCCGTTGCGATGTGCTGATCCCCAGTGCTTTATAGATCAGACTGCGCCCTCTGATGCCGCGATAGAGCAGATCGGCACCGAA
>JAICIM010000637.1 GCA_025928885.1 Ktedonobacteraceae bacterium
CGCCCCCGGGGTTACTTCCCCCACTGTCCCCCCCCCCCCCATCCCCCCCCGCGGCTACTTATGCCTTCAATTGTTGTAATGTGGGGGCCAGGGTGAGCAGATTGGGTAGCTCGACGGTGGCCAGTGGCTCCGGCGCGGTCTCGCCGCTGCGATTGATCCAGACGCGTGGAATGCCAAGCTGCGCCGCCGGGACGATATCGTGATAGTAGCTGCGGGCGACATGTACCCAGTGGCCGTCAGCTGGCTGGTGCTTTTCGCGGAAACGGTGGAAGTGGTTGAGAGAAGGCTTGTAGCCGCGAACATCTTCGGCAGTAATGATGTCGTCGAAGGTGACGGGCAGGTGACGGACCGTGCCAGCGATCAGGTCGCGATCAACATTAGATAGGATTGCCAGCTTCCAGCCCGCCGCACGCAAGGCGTTGAGGGAACGCCTAACGTCCGGGAAAACGGGCCAGTCGGGGAGGGTGTTCGCCAGCACATGCTCGGCACCGGAGGCCAGCACGACGCCGGTGGCTCGGGCCGAACGACGCAGCGCCTCCGCCAGCACGTTGCGATACGAGCGAAACGGCTGCTCCCCTTCTACCTGTTTTTCAAGCTCGTAATAGTGCGCTAAAAGCTGTGACGTGTTGCCAGGCACAATCGTCTCCATTGCCCGTTTCATTCCGGTCTCCCAATCGATCAGCGTACCGTAACAATCGAAGGTCGCCCAGTGTTGTCTAGCGGCTTCTTGCATCCCTGTCTCTCCCGTCGTGATGGTGTGCGAGCATAACAACTGTAGAAAACGCACTTTTTATGTATATCTCTAGTGTACATCATTTTCAGGAGTTGCGCCATTCTGGTTCGACTGATGTCTGGCCGGCTCAACGCGCACACGAGCCACACGGCGTCCATCCATCTCATCAACATGCAGTAGATATGAGCCGAGCCGCAGCGTATCGCCCACTTCGGGGATGCGATCCTTGCGCTCCAGGATGTAGCCGCCGATGGTCTGAACGTGGCTCTCTGGTATCTTGACGCCAAACCGCTCCTCGAAGTCCGAGAGCGCCAGCAGTCCATCGATCGAACTGGAGCCGTCCGGCAAGGTCTCAATCTCGCGTCTCACCCCTTCTTTCAGCGTATCAAACTCGTCCTGCACCTCGCCAACCAGCTCCTCGACGATATCCTCAAGCGTTACAATCCCTGCCGTCGTGCCGTATTCGTCGATCACCACCGCTAGATGGGTACGCTGTCGCTTCATTTGCGTCATTAGCGCACCAATCGACATGCTTTCAGGGATGGCGAGGATCGGGCGCACAAGAGTACGTAGATCAAAGGTTCGCACCTCTGGAGAGAGATACTCCACGAGATCTTTCAGATGCACCATGCCGATAACGGTATCGATACTCTGCTCATAGACCGGGTAGCGTGTGTAGCGCTGTGCGGCGATCAGCGCTTGCAACTCCGCCAGATTGCTTGTGACGGAGACCGCTACGACCTCGGTTCGTGGCACCATGATCTGGCGAGCGCTGGTCTCCTCAAAGTCGAAAACATGGCGGATCAGATCTTCTTCCTGCTGCTGCAACACTCCGGCTTTGCGGCTCTGTATTACCAGCATCTCAAGCTCTTCGGGCGAATGAATCGCGCCATGTTCGCTTGCCATGCTCATTCCCAGTAGCCGGACGATGCTGTTGCCGATGCTATTCATAAAAATGATGATAGGGCGAAAAATGTACGCAAAAATGTGGAGGGGACGAGCGGTAAAAAGCACCGTTCTCTCGTCGCGTTGGAGCGCAATCGCTTTCGGCACCAGCTCGCCCAGGATGATGTGTCCAGCGGTAATAAGCGAGAAGGCGATGATGATGGTGATGGTGTGCGCGAACTCTTCAATCGGGCCACCGATCCAGGCGAAGATCGGCTCCAGCAGATGGGCCAGCGACGGCTCCCCGATCCAGCCCAGGGCGAGGCTTGCCAGCGTAATGCCCAGCTGGGTTGCCGCGATGTAGGTGTCGAGGTGCTGAACCTGCTGCTGAACGAGCCGCGCACTGCTCTTCCCCTCGTTTACCAACTGTTCGATCCGCGTCGCTCGTACTTTGACCAGGGCAAACTCAGCCGCCACAAAGAAACCATTGGTGGCGATCAGGGCAAAAACGGCCAGCACTCCCAGCAGTGACGCAACATCCATAACTGTTCTATCTTCTCCTCTATGTTGACCTCGTTCGTAATCACGCAATGACAATTCGTAGCCGCGCGGCTACGAATTACTGGTAATCTCATCATCGCGTAACGCCGCACGGAGATTATTGCATTCTGCCATCAGCATAGCATACTCATATGTGTCGTTCCTGTGAGCAGCCTGAGATGAAACTGAGAGTGACAATGAGGACATTTATTACCAGAAATAGTCGGTATCATGAGAATAGATGGGTAAAATTATGTAGGGGCTTTCATGAATATAGTGCATGTTCCATTGAGCGAATACGATTTGTTTCCTCTCAAAAGCAGGGCGGCGATCCAGGGCGCGATTCAGCAGCGGCTAGAGATTCTGCTAGCGAACGGCAGCGATCGTTGTGGCGCTGGTATGATGGATGAGTTTGGTCTCGTTCATGACCGCGAGCTGCTCCAAATGGCGCTGGGATTGACCGAGGGCGGGCGTCAGCGGCTGGACGACGATCTGCAACATCTGGCTCCTGATCTGGTGGCAAGCCACTTCCCGCGTGAGGAGGATGGGCGTTTTCCCCTCAATGTCGTTGTGCTGCTTGCCAGCTATGCCGCGTATATACCACAGACCCGCGATCGACAGATGTGGTTGATCGCCTGTGCGCCGAAGCGTCGCCGCGATCCCCAGGTGATTACGCTTTCGCTGGCCTCGCTCATTGGCGTCAATCATGCACTGCGCTGGGATCAGGCCCGCTGGTTGTGGGATGTGCGCCGCGCTGCGGCTTCTACACGTGAACGCTGGGGTGTGTTGGGGCTGGATCTGGCGAAGCTGGGTCTGGAAAAGCGTGCCGAGCATCTCGCCTATTTTACGCAGCGGTGCAGCCTGCGTGGTGCTGCTCTGGCCGATCAGGTAGCTCTGTGCCTGCTCCTGCAGGACGAGGGGCGCGTTGAAGAAGCCTGTGCGCTGTTTGGTGTTGAACTTACCTCCAGCCTGCTGAACATGCTGCATGATCGTTCCATGGATCGAGGATGGGCTGAGCCGCTGTTTCAGGCGCTACGTTATGCTGCCCTCTGGCGCTTCGCTGCCGCGCTTGCGGGGGAAAAGCGCCAGCGCCTGCTCTGGTTCCCGCATCAACCCTACCAGAGCAAGGCTTCTCTGATGCTCGTCTGGGCCAACAAACGGGCAGGCAAGGTAGCCTTAGATGTGGAATGGACGGCCTCTAATAAGCAGCTTGCGGAAACCGCGTGGAAGAGGCCGCCCGATCTCGATCTTATACGCTTTGGCCGCTCACTGGCTGGCTCGGACGAATATTCTGATTGTGGTGAAAGAAATTTGTCGGATCATAGCGATCTTTAAGGGCAACCAGGCGATCATAGACAGGTCCGTAAGAGGCACGCAGCCGCTCGTCTCCCGCGTTGAGTGTGTTGATATAGGCCTTCTTGTTTGCATACGGCTCTAAGGCAGACCAGAACTTCCTTGCCCACTGGATATGTGTCTCCTGTTCAGGGGAATTCTGCTCTTTCCAGGTTGCGTCTATTGCCACGAGATATTGCTCGCCACGCAAGGCATAGGCGGCGGTCGCTGTGGAATCGACCCGGCTGGCGTAGCCATGAATATGCTGAATGATCACCTGCGAATGGGAGCTTGTACGCTGCATAGCATGTTCGATGATGATATCAACAGTTTCATCGCTGAGTGCTGGCAATGAGCTGTCTTTCTCATAATAGTTGAGGCCGCGTGGATTTTCTGCATCGAAGATCTGGATAAAGTCGAGGTACTCCGTGGGAGCAATGGTATTGAAGAGGGGTGGTCGAAATGCCCGCAGTGGTGCGAGTACGCGCTCCCCTTCCTGC
>JAICIM010000684.1 GCA_025928885.1 Ktedonobacteraceae bacterium
CCCGGCGCGATAAAGTCGCGCAACTACGACTGCTATTCCTCTGTTGGTTGTGTAAATCCATAATTGTGCGCTTTATGGTTGGGGAAGCGTGTAATGATTTAAGAAATGCCAGATGGTCACATCTGTCTGTTCTTTACTAAGTTCCTGGGGCCAGGTGTGTTTTTCGCCATCGATCCGATAGTGAACGATACTGACGCCGCCAGCACAATCCAACCATTGCAGCGCCGTCTCCGTTGCGCTCTGAGGCAGCGCTACAGGTGGCTTCGGACATGCATCCAGCTTTGCCCATTGCTGTAACCAGTCCTGTACACCCGGTTGCTGCGTCGGCTGTTGCTGGGCAGCGTAGGGGATTACATCGTCGGCGCTGCCATGCTCATTCAGAATAGCCATCGGGCGACCAGGATTGCACGTCCCCTGGTTATCAAAGAAATTGCCTGCCAGCGTTGCAATCGCGGCAATGCGATTGGCGAGCCGACACGCCAACATACCGGTCATCAACGCACCATTGGAGAAGCCGGTTGCATAGACCCGGTTACTGTCCACGCA
Source organism: Ktedonobacteraceae bacterium (assembly GCA_025928885.1). GTDB lineage: Bacteria > Chloroflexota > Ktedonobacteria > Ktedonobacterales > Ktedonobacteraceae > JAICIM01. The sequence continues at coordinate 547 of JAICIM010000684.1, forward strand.
CAACTTCTGTTCTACGTCATCGATCACTTTATTCACAAACGCAATCTCATCAACACCCTCAGTTGTGGGAGAATAGCTGTCCCAGAACGTGCGCCCGTTCATATCGTGTAAGCCCTGGGGATACACCACGATGAAATGCTCTTTGTCGGCCAGTTGCGAAAAGTTGCTGTAGGACTCGATCTCCTGTGCATTGCTGCCAAGCCCATGAAAGGCCAGGAGGAGAGGAAGTGGCTGCTGTGGCTGATAATCTACCGGGACATGCAGGCGATAAGTACGGGTTGTCACGCCCTTCGCCATTTGTGGATCAACATCCACCATCATATCTGTGCTGGAACCTGCCACGACGGTTGTGGCGCTATTGCAACCAGAACTTGCAGCCGATGGGGTTGTCGTACCAGTTGCCTCTGACGTTACGGTTGTCCCAGGCGTCGCGCTCGCGTCCGGCGTGGTTGTCACGCTGACCGTTGGCGTCACAGCTCCGCCCTCCGCTGATGCTACGCTCACCGCTTCGGCTGTGCCGGTAGGAGCCTGCCCATTGACAGTCTGTACTGAAGCAGCATAGGTTGTTGCCGTACCACAACCAGTCAACCATAAGAACAGGCAAAGCCAGCCAATCATTTTTCTGCGCACAATCTTCCTCCAAAACTCGCTCTCTATTCGACGGGTCATTGGCCCGGCTATATATTAGCAGTAATACATGCAGTCAAGTTGTATATATATGATACGTCGGAAAGCAGAGCGATAGATACAACGGGCAGGCTTCGCCGTGAAATATGACAGCAGATGTCGTGTCGCCAACCTATACTGGTTGTATCAATCAAACGTTTGCTCAACAGCAATATTCATGAGGAAGAAACGAGGATACATGATGCAATACGGGGTGACGCTGCCGCTTTCCGGCTTCGATGGCGATGTACAGCGGCTTATCGAGGCTGCGTATATCGCCGAAGAGGAGGGCTGGGACGGCATCTTTTTGGAAGACTATATCGTCTATTGGGGTGCTCAGGGCATCACATACGATCCCTGGCTGGTGCTGGCGGCCATAGCAACGCGCACAAAACGCATCCGACTCGGCCTCAGCGTCACGCCGCTGTCACGGCGACGGCCCTGGAAACTGGCCCGCGAGGCGATTACGCTGGATCATCTCTCGAATGGCCGCCTGATCCTGGGCTTTGGTCTGGGTGATGACCAGGATAAGGGCTTCACCAGCTTTGGCGATGTCGCCGACCGCAAACAACGCGCCGAGTTGCTCGATGAGGGGCTGGATATCCTGGCAGGACTGATGAGTGGGCAGCCTTTTAGCTATACGGGCAAACATTACAAAGTGGACGAGGTGACATTTTTGCCACAACCCATACAGCAACCACGTATCCCCATCTGGATCGGTGGCTTCTGGCCGCACAAAGCGCCAGCTCGTAGAGCAGCACGTTGGGATGGCTTTCTTCCTGCCAGTGAGCCAGATGAAAATGGCAATAGTTTCCCCAAACCTGCCGATATACAGACAATCAAAGCCTTCGTCGCCGAACACCGTACCAGCACAGCGCCATTTGACATCGGCGTAGGAGGCAATACGCCTGGCAATGATCCGCACGGCGCATATACGCAGATCGAGCCGCTGATCGAAGCGGGGGCGACGTGGTGGTGTGAATTTGTGCTGCCGGAACCAGGGCAGACAGAACAGGCGCTCACCCGCGTCAAACAGGGTCCACCCCATGCCTGAGAGGCGCTAGCAAGTGGTTGGCTGATCAGCAACAGATCAGCCAATACAAAAATGGCTGTTGTAAGATGAAGGGACGATCATCTATGCTGAAAGAAATTGTGCATTTTTTCATCAGGAAAGGGTCCCTTCATGCCAACTCACACACTGCCAGAGTTTGTTCTTGAGCGCTGGTTTGCCGAATTTGAATTCGTACCAGGGATACGCAATCTGGCGGCCAGCTGTCCATTTTCCGCAACGACGCAAGAGCTGCTCGCATTGGAAGGTGCAGAAACGACCGAGCGCTATTTGCAACTCGGCCTGGACTACGTGGAAAATCCAGGAAATGAGCGCCTGCGTCAGGGCATCGCCAACCTGTACACGACGCTTGAGCCGGGCTATATTCGCGTGACATCAGGGGCCAGCGAGAGCCTTTTTCTGCTGATCCTCACCACAGTACAGCCGGGTGATAATATCGTCGTAGAAGATCCCACCTATGGCAACATTGCAGGAGTAGCACAGGCACAGGGGGCTGAGGTGCGGCGGCTCCCTTTACAACTGGAACAGGACTGGAAACCGGACATTGAACAGCTTGCTCAGCTTGTCGATGACAGGACGCGGCTGATCTACATGACGCATTCGCACCATCCAACTGGCTCCGTGCGAACGGTCGAGGAGATGCAGGCTATCGTCAGGATTGCGGAGCGGGTCGGAGCCATTTTCGCCAGCGATGAAGTCTTTCGGTTGATCGCGCTGGACGGCACACCGGCTCCCTCGGTCATCGATGTAATCGAGCAGGCGGTGGTGATCGGTGATATGACCAAGCCCTGGGGGCTGGGGGGTCTGCGCGTCGGCTGGGTCGCCAGTCGCAATACCGAGATACTCAAGCGGGTAAGTGCGGCCCGCGACTATTCAACCATGTGTGGCAGCGCTCCGGGCGAGTTTCTGGCGGAGATCGCGCTACGTCATACACAGGAGGTAATTGCCCCGCGTCTAGCGGCGGCACGCAGCAATCGTCAACTCCTGGCAGACGCCATCGCAGGTAGCCAGAAGCCTGTTCGCTGGCTCACGCCCCAGGCAGGTTATACTGCACTGCTCCAACTGCCCTTCTCGACAGAGCCGTTTTGCCGCTATCTGGCAGAAGAGAAGCGCTTCTTGCTGCTTCCCGGCTATGTCTATGGCAAGCAGTACGAGCGATTTATGCGTATCGGTTTTGGCTGCCGTACAGAACTATTTGCTGAAGGACTGGAGACGGTCATGCAGGTGCTGCAAGGCTGGGACGGCGATTAACTATC
>JAICIM010000525.1 GCA_025928885.1 Ktedonobacteraceae bacterium
ATTGATAAAATGCGTACGTAGTTTTCTATATGCCGCTTCCTGCTGCTTGACCTCGCTAATGGTATTGCCTGAGAGTTGCTCGATAGCGCTCAAAATATCCAATGAGCTGCTTAGATTTTGTCGGAAGCCCTCATCTTCCAGCATAGAGAATTGTGTCGGTTGCTCGTCATTTTCTGCGTCCACAACCAGTTGAAGCTGTTCGCGGCGTTCTCGGGCGATTTTTTTCTTAGGATGTTCCCCGGTCACATCTTCCAGCCATGCCCCAACAACGGCATTGCCGGGGCGCAGATGGTGATCGAGGAAATTGAGCGGATAATTTTTGGCGGCAGTGGCGAGCCAGAGCGAGAGCTTGGCTAGTTCTACTGCCAGCGGATTCATATCAATGCCGTAAATACATTGTTGAGCAACGAGGCGCTTCCAGTAGGTCATATCCGCCTCCTGCTCATCCTTCCCTTCTGGCTGTACGCCTAGCTCTACAAGATAACGAGCAATATATTCCACCACCTCAACGGGAAAGTGTCCACTGCCCATCGCAGGATCGAGTACATTGATTGCAAGAATAGCTTCAATCCGCTCTGCATCGTGTTCTTTGTGCCGAGTAGCCTCATCAAGCACCGGCTTTAGCGCCTGCTCGACCATGTACTTTACGATAAAATCGGGGGTATAGTAGGTGCCTGTTCTCTTGCGGCTACCTGTATCAGTGACGAGATACACGTCTCCTGCTTTATAGGTTCTTGCGATGGCTGTTTTAGAAGCAGTGGCCTCGCGTGTTGGAATGATGGCCCCGCTGGAACGTATTTCGACCATCGGTTCGTTTGCAACATGCAGCGTGTATTCAAGTAATCCTTCGTAGATGGTTCCAAGATGGCGTTCGGAGAGGTCTCGATAGTCGATGAAGTTTTTCTTCGCGGGATTTTTCAAATCCTGAGACATCGCAAGCTTCTCGATAGCCTGTGCTATGCTGAGATCGCCAACTGTATAGTCCTCTAAAAACGTTTCTTTTTCTGGATCAAACAACCCACCATTAAAAATATTGACACCTAGCTGCCTGTTGCCCTCGTCGATGCTCAAGAACAGCGTTTGCAGTTGCGCCCAGATGATTCCTGCATCGGAAAGTAGCACATCACCATTTTTTAAAATTTTATGAACCTGCTCTTTAATTGCCTTCAAGCTGTATCGTTGTCGATAAGGAACGTTTTCATCAACTGGTAACAGGTCGCGTGATTCTGCATAAAGAATAAAAAGGAGTCGATAGAGGAGAATAAGAGAGTTCTTATAGATAGACTGGCAGATTTCCGGGGTCGGACTCAGCCGATTTTTGCGATAGTCAAAAAAACCCTGTGCGACATGTAGGAGAGCGTCATAGACCTGATCGCGCAGGTTATCGCGGATCTTCTGTGAGGATTCGGTGCTGGCTGCGAGCATACGTTCGAGTGAGAGTGGATGTCCAGGGTTGAAGGCGGCGCGGCGAAAGAAGGCGTAAAAGTAGAGAAATTTGCCAGGATCATCGCTTGCCAGTAATTCAGGGAGGTCAACTTCATAATAGACCTCTAATTTATAAGCCGTTGCTTCATGGTAGAGTCGCCATTTGCGTCCGTTGGTTAAAATGCCCCAGGGTAATTTGCTGTGCAACATATAGAAAAAGATCTGGAACGAAGGATTTTTATTGTTGAAGGAATCGTTGCCTGCCCCTCGGCGCATCTGATCCAGGGGCAAATCCCACTGTTTAGCATCTCCAACAGCGATAGCGCCGTGCTGTGCTGCGGTGTCATCTAAATCGTTGTTGCGGTTGGCGCGATATTGCTCTTCGGTAGCATAGAACACATAGTCGGGCCGTTGTGTGCCTGATCCTGGGACTTTGAGCTTGGCCTGTACTTCATATGGAAGTTGTAAGACATCGAATATGGGTCGAATGCAATCGTGTTCCGTTTGTTGTTCGTTGGCGGGAGTGACAAACATCGCATAGATTTGTTTGATAGCGAGTCTTGCCTCTTCGGCTTCAGTTTGTAATGCTTGCCAGGCATCTTCTTCGGGAAGAATGCTATCGAGAAAATGGTCTGAGAATAGGCGTTGATTGTTGTGCTTTATGCTCGTAGGACTTGTAGGTAGCGTTGGCTGTACAGGTATTTTAGTATGTGTGGGCTTTTTTGGCACAATATCCACCATCTCTACTTTAAAAATACGTCGTTGAGCTAGGTAACTTACTATAACATAAGTACACATACTGAGCAAGATTGCTGATCGAGCGTTCAGGCAACGAGAGCGAGGATTGTGGAAGGGCTGGCCCTCGCTCTCCATTTCCTGCATTGTAAGATGCGATGATAGTCGCATTTATGCTTCCTGTTCGGCTCTAGCTGGAATAGGGTTTGGGACGATCAGGTAGCTCATAAGCAGGCCAATCACGCCGGCCAGGACGCAGACGCCAAGCCAGAGGTGGATCGACCATGAGGTTCCCCACAGAGCAATAATGGTCAGGAGCAGGGTCAGCATGTGAACACCTGGCACGATAAAGGCGAACAGGCGCACCGTGTCGAGGCGCTTCACCGACGGTTGGATACGTGCATAGAGGATGTCCGCGATAATGCCAGAGAGCAGAGCGGGCAAGATCAGCACGAATACATATGCAAACACGCTCATCAGGGCCGCGTTGACGGTGAACAGAAAGGTAAAAGAGCCAAAGGGCAGACGCCAGCGCCGCAACGCGAACAAGACGATGCCCATGAGCAGAGCGCTCTGAAGCAGAATCCCTGTCACGCCCCATGAGGCGAATGATCCTTGATAAGGCTGTACTATAATAGTCTTGAGATTGCTTAGAGGATGGGCGTAATCTGTGAAAAAGGTGAAGAGCGAGAAAACGGCAGTGAGTGAGACGATGGGGGGAAGCAGGATGGACCAGTTCTGCTCTTTACGGCTCTCGGTGCGCATCCAGGCCGCACGAATCGGACCGCTCATAATGAAGAAGCCGCTCAGGGCCAGTAGCAGGTGCGTTGGACTGAGTAGCGGCTCGATGCCCACCTCGAAGCCAAAGAGGGTATGCCAGATCAGATCGCCAACACCACCGACAAGAAAGAGCGGTGTGCCGATGAAAGAGAGCAGGTAGCCTTCTGGTAAAGCTGTCAGCCACGAGCGACCGCGATTATGGTTGATGATCAGAACGATGCTGAGTATGATGGCATTGAGGAACAGAGCGCCATACAGCACACCATGCCAGGGCGTGAAAAAGGTCTTGTCAACGAGACGATGACTGTGCGCCCACCCGTCCAGGTAGAGTCCGCCAATTACGGCTGCCGCCAGACCGGCCATCAGATAGTCAAAGCGAATGCCGCCGATGGGAGTGCTTTCGGCCTTGCCCATTGCTTTCAACGTTGTTGTGGATGATACCGTCATTTATGTTATCCTTCCTCTCGATTTTTCATTGTTGCGCTTTTAGGACTTGACATAGAGGATCTCTTTTGAATGTCATTGTTGAAAGTGTATCAGGATGAGCCGCTGATGATGTAGGCATTCTTCCCTATCTTTGGCATTCGCAAGTCATTAATACGGTCGCCGCTATCTGATGAGTAGCCAGAAGTCATATGACTATCGGCCAGTGGATGATAATTGGTTGTGCAACCCGCCTATGGGAGATACGTCAAATAGAGGGAAGCTCAGGATGAACGCCGTATCGTGACGATGCAGGTGTCTCTGCCAGCGGACAATTAGAACGTACTGAATCGCGTATGACAAGATCTACGCTCAGTACGTGGGTCTCATTGATCGCTGTAGGATCGGCAGCACGCGCGATCAAGGCTTTGACTCCGGCAGCTCCCATCGCTTCTTTATGGACATGAATCGTTGTGAGCGGAGGTGTGATATGCTCAGCCATCTCGACATTATCAAAACCCACTACCGACATATCTTCAGGAACGCGCAGGCCGAAGTGACGCAAACTTTTTATTACCCAGAAGGCGGCGAGATCGTTCGCGCAGAAAAGCGCACTGGGGGGCGTCGGCAATTCCAGCCATGCCTGACATGCTTCCTGGATGCTTTCCGGCTGCCCGAAATCGTATTCCCACAGCAGTTCCGGTTCAATGGGCAGGCCGGCTTCGGCCAGAGCATCGCAGTAGCCTTTCCTTCTCCACGCCAGCGTATAGATGGTATGCGTAGGATCGCCTCGCCTATGATTAAGGAAAGCAATTTTGTGATGGCCTTGCGCAATCAGATAGGACGTGATCTCTTTGCTTCCCTGATAGTTATCGGAGAGCACCGCATCGACTTTGAGCGAGGCGAAGGCGTTATCGATCAAGACAAGCGGAACGTTGGTCTTTTGAATGGCTTGCACCGTCTCTTCGTCAGATGGTCCGACCAGCAGAATGCCATCCGTCCGCATATCATGGATCTGAGCTTGCAATTGATAGGGAGACCGGTCAAGTATTCCCTGGAAAAAAATCTGGATATTGGCTTTGCGTGCTTCCATCTCAGCTCCCGCCAGGATACGAGACCAGAAGAAATCGTTTGTTCCTGTGTGACCGTAGAGAAGAAATGCGACCTTCTTCAACGGTCGCTCAATGTTGCGGGAGGTATGGGAAGAAAAGTATCCAAGTGTTTCCGCCGCCTCCAGCACGCGTTGCCGTACCTCCTCGGTGATATTCTCCGCGTTGTTGAGCGCACGTGATACAGTTGCGATTGATACCCCCGCACGTAGCGCAATATCCTTTACAGTGACTAAGCGTGCCACTATTTGCCTCCCTTATTGGAAATTTACAGAAAAAATAGAGCAATCAGTGAAAGTGATATCATGTTTCTCCTGGAAAGTCAACGCCCTGTGAGCATGTAGAAGCGTAATTCCATGCATGCCTATTGACTTCTATGAAAATATCAGTATTATTTACTGTAAATATACACGTTCGGTTCAATGGCGACAGAACTGAAACCGGCGATGAGGCAAAGTAAATGATTCGTTATCCCATGCCCTCAGTAAAATGCTCTCCACTTTCTCAGTACCTATCCCGTCTCTTTCTCGAACGACATCGCTATAGATAACAGGTGCATTATGCGCTTATGTATCCTTAAAAAGATACATCGATCATGAACATATGCATACTGCATAGTCTCGAAAG
>JAICIM010000371.1 GCA_025928885.1 Ktedonobacteraceae bacterium
GCGACTTTATCGCGCCGTGGCCCACAAATATAAATGGGAAGCGGGCAGAGCGCGATAAAGTCGCGCGGCTACGAACGGGTATGCTCTTGACTTCTCGCTTGTGGATCAGTATACTCTCTTATAGTTTTATTGAGCGACAGATCCTAGAAAGGTCCGTTTTAATGCAAGCCACTGCATATAGATGCGCGGCAGGTAGCAAATAACTACTCAAACGATCATGATGTTGATCCCTGTAGCCATGAGTAGTTTTTTCAGGTAGAAATACTGGATATCAGCAGTATTATATAGCTTTTGACGGTCCCATGATGCCACATTTTCATGGTTCCCTGACTATTGCCAGAATGCTTACATTCATCTGGCTCGTTCTTGCTATATATTCCTGATCTTTCTTACCTCGCAAATAGCACCTCCGCGCATCCCTCCATCTTTTTCCCTTACTCACTATCACTGGCATCATTTTGCCCATTTTCAGCGTACTTTTATGCCTGAAAATGCTTGCTTATAGTCTTTTTCGACCAATGAGAGCCAGCCTTGATGGGGTGAGTATTCCACAGTACGAACCATTGCAGATAGTGTCTGCTATCAACAATTATGAAAAAGCGCATATCTCGCTAGAAAGAGCAGGAGATTGTATGTGTAATTCTCCCAAACGTTTTGCGTCGGTCCTTGTTTCTTATCCTTCCCGGTCAGCACGCCCTGTGAAAGATCAACAGGCTTCAAATAGACGCGTGGCCGGGACTCTTCTAAGTGTTAATAGCAGAGTCAAGATAAAAAAGAGGTTCACCGGTGCGAACATCACGCAAGAAGCTCCTGCGTTTGGAGAAGAAGAACAGACAATCCCACGAAGAGTTCGACTATTGTGAAGAAGATAGAGCATATTGTCAGGGACGCCGTGCGGAGGATCGCCGCAAGCCGCGCTATAGTCAGTCGTCCGACGAGGTGTTTAAATGTCGGCATTGTCGCCGTTTTGTTTGTCCGTTGCCCAGTGGAGGTCATCATCGCAACCATTGCCCCTTTTGCCTGTATTCGAGGCACGTAGATGACCGACAATCGGGCGATAGAATGAGTACCTGTGGCGCGTCAATGGAGCCGATCGGCTACTTCCAGCGACCAAACGGCGAGTATGTCGTCGTGCATCGCTGTTGTGGCTGCGACTTTGAGCGCTTTAATCGGGTGGCAGCCGACGACGATTTCGAACTGGTCCTGTCCTTGTCAGAGCTAGAGCCGCGCAGCAGCCGCGAGATCAAAGCGCAACGCCTGCAAAGCGAAGTTGGCGAGACAACAGAACTCGATTCCGACCAGATCGCTTGAGAAGTGTTCACTATTCAGGGCAGGGGAAGATTATGTATCTTCTCCTGCCTCATCGTTTTTGACTCGCTCTAAGATTTCTTCCACTTCACAATCAAGCGCGTCAACCAACCTCCCTAGAGTATCCGTGTTCACGATCTGATAGGGATTGTTAAACAACCTTCGCACTATGTTATAAGATACTTGCGCTTGCTGAGATAGCTTATGCATGGAGACCTGTTTCTTTTCCGCTACCTCTTTAACTTTGAGCCGAAGCACTCTCTTATCCTCATGTAATTTTCTTTTATGATATCAGTCCTCTATAGCTTTGAGTATCATCCACCTGCATACGAGACCATAGATATACATGTGGGAAGTGATAATTGGGAATGTGTAACCCTATTGCATAATATACAAGAAACATGCTACGCTTTGTCTGCTTTACTAACACCAATAGATATCCAGAAAAAGGATGCTGTTTCTATCGTATAGGTCAGAAAAAAGACCAATGAAATCTCATATCACAAATCTTTCATGCGAAATGAGATAGTACCTATTATGGGTGCAATCTGGTATAGTAAAGGTAAAAGTGAGAGGATTGTATGCTCCGTTTGCGTGTTGCCGAGGTTGCGAGGGCAAAAGGGGTAAGTATGCATAAGCTCAGCCAACGAGCAGAAATTTCCTATAACGTCGTCAAAAGTATTTGCAAAAATCCAACCCGAACCGTCAACACAGATACGATAAACCGGCTCGCTAGAGCGTTAGGCGTCCCGGTCACGGAATTGATTGAAGATGTACCACATGAGCTTATAAGCTGTGTAAGCTCGAATGATGGAATGTGTGTGTTTAATAGCAGAGATGAGGAGAACTAACATGCCCCACAAACGCAAGCGAAACGTCCATACCTGTAAGATTATCAGGTTCCCAACGGTGGTTTTTACCTTTGAAATGGTGCAGTTTATTCAGGAAGCATTGGAGGGTATGGGGGCCGTGTTTGCCGTTTCGCCGCGCACATATCCAAACTTCGAGTTCGGCTTTCAGACAATCACGGGATTGCAGGGGCGGTTTCGTGAGATGGTGGAGAAAGAGCGCTTCGGCCAGCCGCTCCCTTTAGACTACAACGAGATCATTCTATTGCACACGGCGCTGCTGTTATTTGCCCATCGCTTGCAAGGATCAACATTGATGGATGGTCGGAAAGCGTTTTTGATCTGTGAAGAGATTCGTTGTATGTTGCCTCCGCTGCCATTTGAAATGTTGGAGCTACATTATAGTTGATATAAGCCTGAAAAATGATAAAGTGTCTCAATATTTCGTAGTGGAGCGAGTTATTGTGTTAGAGCGACATGAACTATACCTGCTCTAACGCGATAACTCGCTCCACTACGAAGCATATTACTGATAGCTTTGATAGAACTATGCAACCCCTTCTTCTTGCGGCAGTTGCGAGAACTGTTCGTGATAGAGTTGAGCGTAGAGGCCGTTGCGCTCCAGCAGTTCTTGATGGGTGCCGCGCTCTACGATCTCGCCTTTATTGACAACCAGGATGATGTCGGCGGAGAGGATCGTTGAGAGGCGGTGCGCGATAGCCAGCGTCGTGCGTCCCTTCATCAGTGGTTCCAGAGCTGCCTGGATCATGCGTTCCGCATGTGTATCAAGGGCGCTGGTGGCTTCGTCCAGGATCAGGATGCGGGGATTTTTCAGGATCACCCGCGCGATGGCGATGCGCTGTTTCTCGCCGCCGGAGAGCTTGTAGCCGCGCTCACCCACGATGGTATCATATCCGTCGTCAAGCTCTATGATGCGATCGTGAATGGCTGCCGCCTTCGTGGCCGCGATCATCTCTTCATCGGTAGCATCGGTACGCGCATATAATAGATTTTCGCGGATCGAGGCATGGAACAGGTACGTCTCCTGCGTTACCATACCAACCAGCGAGCCGAGGGAGGCCAGCGCGACATCTTTCACGTTATGCCCATCGATCTCCACCTCTCCGCTATCCACATCATAGAGGCGCGGAACAAGATAGGTGACCGTCGTTTTTCCGGCACCGCTTGGGCCAACCAGCGCGGCCAGTTGTCCCGGCTGGATCGTGAAAGAGATGTCGTTGAGCGTCTGGCGCGGCTCTTCCGGCGTGTGGGCAATTGCCAGCGGTGAAATCGGGTTGGATTGCGCCACCAGTTCTTTCGCTTCCTGTTGCTCCGTCTCTTTGTCAGAGGATGTAGCCTCATCGCGCTTGTAAGCAAACATCACGTCTTTAAACGTCACCTCGCCACGCACCTCTTCCGGTTTGAGCTGGAGGGCGTTCGGCTTGTCCTTGATATCGATTGATAGGTCCAGATATTCAAAGATGCGATCGAACAGGGCCAGCGCACCCTGAATTTCTACCTGGATATTGAGCAGCTGTCCGACCGGGAAGAAGAGCCTGCTTTGCAACGTGGTAAAGGCAACGATGGTGCCAAAGGACATGCCCGCGCCGAAGATAGGGACACGGTGGATGATTTGCCAGCCTGCGGCGAGATAGACGACGGCGGGCATAACTGAGAAGAAGGTGCCGATAAACATAAAGAACCAGCGTCCGATCATCTGCTGGCGCACCTCCAGGTTGGTTAACTTCTGATTTTCTTGTTCGAAGCGATCCTGTGAATATTGTTGGCGGCCAAACGTTTTCACCAGCAAGATGCCGCTCACGGAGAGCGTTTCTTGCATCATCGCCGTCAGCGACGCCAGGCTCTTTTGCGTCTCTTTGCTCGTCTCGCGCCGCACGTTGCCAACCTTGTAAGTGATCCACATGAAGAGCGGCAACAGGCCCAGCGAGATGAGGGTCAGTAAAGGGCTGAGTAGCACCATTGCAATGATGGTGCTGATAGTCGTTGAGAGGTTGGAGACGATGCTGGTTGCTGTATTCGTCACCACGCCCTGCACGCCGCCTACGTCGTTTGAGAGGCGCGATTGAATCTCGCCGGTACGCGTCGAAGTAAAGAAGCGCAAAGACATACTTTGCAAATGGTTGTAGAGCCGATTGCGAAAGTCACGCATCACGTTCTGGCCGATGCGGTTGTTGAGATACGACTGTCCCACACCGATGATGCCCGATACGATCGGTGTTACGAACATAATCACAACATAAATGATCAGTAGGTTTACATTGCCCTTGCCGATGGCATCATCGAAGATGCGCTGGATCAAAAGGGGATTGATCAGCCCCAGCAGGGTCGTGATGATAATTGCGATTAAAACAAGAATAACCTGTAATTTATACGGCTGAAAGGCCAACATGATGCGTCTGACGGTTTGTGCATCGGCCTTGCGCCCACTTTTTTTCCGTTCTTCAGCATAGTCGGCCAGATTGCTGCTGCCGCGAGAACCGCGCATTCCACGAACTGCCATAAATGCCGCTCCTTCATAATCTATATGGATAGCTGATTGTAATAAACAATGTTGCAATGCATAAGACAAAGACCATCAATTCTGTCTGTTTTGCTATTGGAATTGATGGTAATTGTAACACGGTATAGCGTAAAGTATACCGGATGGGCAGGGAAACGTCACCGGTCAAGAGGACGGTTCGCTACCTGTAAATTTTGACAGGCTAATGCGCTGGATCAGGCCGGCGAGCAGGGAACCGCGTAAGGGAACCGAGGCCAGTTTGAGATATTCGAGCGAGAGGTTGTGCATCCCGCCACCCACGGGGCCAAGACTATCGAGGGCAGGGACTCCAGCCTCCATTAGCAGATTCGCATCGGAAACGCCGCCCTTGCCTTCAGAGATGATCTGCCAGCCAAACGCCGTCCCCTCAATTCGCGCCATCTGCACCAGTTCCATCACCTCTGGCGTGGCGCGATAGGGGCGGCGACCGCGAGCGCGTGTCAGCGTCGTTACTGTATCGGGTACTGTGCTACCAGCGGCGATCTGTTCCAGAGCGGCGGCGGCACGATTAAGTCCCTCATCGGTATGTGCGCGTACAGAGATATGGCAGCGAGCACGGTCGGGTACGATGTTGAGCGGTTCGGTGCTGCTGAGTCGAGTAACATTGAACGTCACGCCGGGAAAAATGGCGTGGAGCTGCTGGATCGCCAGAATCTTATGGGCCAGTTCGACGACGGCGGAGCGCCCCTTATGCGGCTCCGCTCCTGAGTGGGCCGAGACGCCGCGTATCTCCAATACATATTTGTCGGCCCCCTTGCGGGCGTGCGTGACGATCTCCGGGTTGCGCGAAGATTCCAGTACGAGGCCAACATCAACCTGTGGTGCGAGATCGCGCAAGAGGGGAGCGCTGCCAGGGGAGCCAACCTCTTCATCGTTATTGAAGACGATACACAGTTCGCCATAGTCGTCAAAGCCGGTCTCGATCAGCGCACGCAGGGCATAGAGACACATCACCACGCCACATTTCATATCGATCACGCCGGGTCCATAGGCGATACCATCCGTCGTGGAAAAGGGGCGGGCGCGGGTCGCATCCGGGCCATAGACGGTATCGACATGGCCCACCAGCAAGATACGCGTCGAGCCTTTCCCGGTTCGTCTGGCAACCAGATTGGGACCGAATAGATCATTGGTCAGGAGCGTCACCGTGCAGCCCAGTTCGGAGAGCCACTGTTCCAGATAGCTCATGATCTGGATAATGCCGTCGATTTGTCCTGTACCCGAATCGATATTGACGAGCGTGGTTAAACGATGGAGATATTCATCCTGGTAGGATTGGAAAAGAGGGAGATACTGTTGAGCGTACGTGGTTGGCTGTTCTGGCATTGTTACATCCTTTGATCGTTGCGTTGCTGTGTGAAGTTTTCTGGTATTATACCACAAAAGGAATACTTTGCAGAAAAGGCATGTATAAGGAGAAGGGAGCGCTGGAGCCAGGGGAGGCGGTCTGTATGCTGAGTGTGGCTGGCATACAGACCGGATGAAGACCTATTCATACAGGGATGTTGGGCGAGCCAGGAGCAGGCCAACCAGAGTTCCTGTAACGAAAGCCAGTAAAATGAGTAGAACGATCGTCGCTATATCCATAAGCTGTTCCTTAGTGCAGGTAAAAGGCTGAACGGTGTTTTTTAGTCGAGCAAACGGCAGATCGCTCGGGCGCTTCCAGATGAGCTGCATGAAAATGTGTGCGGAAGCGACGATAGCCAAGACTGACCAGGGCGTTGTGCCGCGAACGTTCCGGCTGGCTCTGCGGAAGCTGAGAGCGATACTCGCCTAACTGGATGCCTGCCTCTGCAAGAGCCTGTTCGATCGCCGTCGGGGTCTCCGTGAAATCGTTATAGCGTGCCAGGTCAATCAGGAGGGCGCGACGCTGCTTCGTTGGAATCCTGGCGATGATGCAGGCCGCATCGCTCAGGATGGATTGCACATTCATTGCTTCAAGGATGTTTGTTAGCTCATCGTCGGAACGAAAAGCATACATCTCTACCTCATTGCCTTCTTGCGGCAAACGGGACAGGCGCTTCTCCTTGCGGCGTAAGTCAAGACAGTAGCGTCGTGCAATCGTGAAGGCGAAAGCCTCCATGTTCTGAATAGAGAAGATCTCATCGGGCGACGCGAGAGATTTTTTATAGATACGCGTGACGGTTTCCTGGATGATATCGCTAATCATGTCATCCTCCTGACCTACCCAGGCAGGTATTTTGTAGCGGCGAACAAAAGTAGTGACTGGCTTACGTAACTTGTCGTACAAATCCTTCCAGAAGCACTCGTCATGAAGAAGAGATTTTAACGGAACGTGGCCGGGCATTTGTTGCGTCATGCGATACCTCCTGGTGATGGAGCTTTCTACTCCATCGGGCAAGC
>JAICIM010000397.1 GCA_025928885.1 Ktedonobacteraceae bacterium
AGCAGCAGCCTGGGGACCGAGCACAACGCCAACCAGAATTGGCGTGAGCACAGCGATTGCACCGGGCAGGATCATTGCCTTCAGCGCACCATCGGTGCTGATATCGACGCAGCGGGCATAGTCGGGATCAACGCGATCCTCTGGGTTCTCAGCCATGATATTAGGCTGCTCCTGGAACTGGCGGCGCACCTCCTCAATCATGCGCTTGGCAGCGGTGCCTACCGCGCGAATAGCCAGCGAACAGAAGAAGAAGATCAGGGCCAGACCAAGCAGGGCCGCGATGAAGATCGGCATACTGGCCAGATCGACGCGATAGACCGCTGGATCATGCTTGAAGCCGTACAGAACATCCAGGTACGCGCTGAAGAGCAGGAAGGCCGCCAGAGCCGCAGAACCGAGGCCATAGCCTTTGGTCAGCGCCTTCGTGGTGTTGCCCACGCTATCGAGCGCATCGGTGATATTGCGTGCATCCTCAGACTGTCCACCCATCTCGCTGATACCACCAGCGTTATCGGTGATCGGCCCGAAGGTGTCCATCGTCAGGATATAGGCGCAGCTCATCAGCATACCCACGGTGGCGACGGCGGTGCCAAAGATGCCGCTGACGTTGATCACGCCCATCTTTTGTAGCTCGATGGGAATGTTGACCTGGCTGCCAAAAAAGTAGGAGAGACCGAGCGCCGCACAGATCGCCAGCACCGGCATAACCACACACTCAAGACCGATGGTGACGCCCTGGAGAATGGTGGTTGCAGGACCGGTCAGAGCCGATTCAGCAATTTCGCGCACCGGTCGCCATGTACCAGCTGTGTAGTATTGTGTAATGAATACAAAGGCAATGCTCAGCAAGATACCCACAACACCGGCCAGACCATACCAGACCCAGGCAGGAATACCGTAGTTGGCGGTAGTATTGTTGCCACCAAGCAACAGGTAGCTACCAGCAAATATTCCGATAGCAGAGATCGCGCAGGTGATGTAGTAACCGACATTCAGCTGGTTCATAGCAATTTCGCTGGGATCGCGACCATTGGCCTGTTCTGGTTCGGTCACAACGGATGGGCGGATGTACAGGACGCCGAGCGCAGAGGCGATGATGCCAAACGCACCGAGTACCAGCGGGAAGAGCATCCAACCGATATTGTTGGTGGCCTGATAGAGGGTCGCCCCAAGAATCATCGTACCGATATTTTCGGCAGCAGTGGACTCGAAGAGATCAGCGCCGCGACCGGCACAGTCTCCCACATTATCGCCTACCAGGTCAGCAATAACAGCCGGGTTTCGTGGATCGTCCTCTGGAATATTGGCCTCCACCTTTCCCACCAGATCGGCTCCCACGTCTGCCGCTTTTGTATAGATGCCGCCGCCGAGTTGGGCGAAAAGGGCAACGAAGCTAGCACCAAAGCCGAATCCAACGATCAATGAAGGCGCGAGTGCAGGTTGAGACAGACCTCCAAAGAGCATGAAGAGGGTCGAGACACCAAGCAGGGAAAGCGCGACGACGAGAAAACCCGAAACTGCTCCACCACGTAAAGAGACAACCATCGCCTCGCCCAGACTACGCCGAGCCGCGCTTGCAGTACGACTATTCGACTGCACGGCAACATACATACCGATGTAGCCCGAAACGCCAGAGCAGAAGGCTCCAACCAGAAACGCTACGGCAGTGTGCCATGCCAGGTTGATTTTGTCTGCCTGAGAACCCTGGCCGAGCAGGGCCAACGCGCCCGCCACCAGGATAGCTGCCAGTACGGAAAGCATCGCAATTGTCCGATACTGACGATTGAGAAAAGCCGTGGCACCCGCGAAAATAGCATTGGCTATCTTCTGCATACCAGGAGTGCCTGTGTCTTTACGCAGCACATAGAAGACAAGGTAGGCTGCAAACAACACAGCAAGCAGGCCCACGACTATGGGAACCCAGATATAATTGACCATTAAAAAACCCTTCCTCCATAAGCAAGTCGGCACTTTTCGACATTGAGCATCAATGCGAAATTAATAGGCATCTTAGAGATGGCTATCATAATAGGAAGATGGAGTACCCTATCAAAGCAAGATTTGGTACACGTTGTAGTAGAATGTCTTTATTATTTATCATACTGTCTCGTTCTTCGTCAAGCTTTGAATATGCACGAGATCGCTTTCGTCAAGGTCACAAGAATTGATTAGACCGGCCTCCTATGCTCATTTCTCTCCTATTATAAACTGTACACCATCCAGAAAATGGAAAAAAATATAGCCGGTCACAGGCGGCTGTTGTGTTAGCTATAACCGGTTGCAGCCGGAAAAGCCGATGGCAGTGCTTTTTCGCTTAAAAAACCTATCTTTACAGAAAATTTGATATAATGATGAGAAACGATGTATACTTCTGACCATATGTTGATGAGTATCTGGCTTTCTCTCATGCGCAGTCGCGAAGTTCAGGAGACTTGCTATGGGGTGAAGATTTCCGCAGTGCAGGCGGCACAACTGGTCGGACGTAACGAGCGGCGTATCCGGGATTGGATTGCTACACGCCGCCTGCCCGCCATCAAAGTTGGGCAAAGCTGGCAGATCGATATCGAGGATCTGGAGCAGCTCCCTGGCATCACCATTGATCGCGCTCGATTAGAGCTGTTATGGAGCCGGGAGGCCGATACACCATCAGTGTTGCGTCAGCGCGTGCGCGACCTGGAGGAGGCCGTACTGAGCCTGCGGAGCGAGGTGGCGCAACTTAAGACGCGCTTGCAGGCTGTTGAGGGCCAGCCTGCTCAGAAAACCGGTGTACTCTTCGAGCATCCACATACCGAAGCGATCCCCTTTGATTTACGCCTGTCCCCTGCTTATGAAAACTATGGAGATGGTCAGGAGGCCGAACCGCCCCCGGGTTCCGTACGTGTCAAGCAATTTGCCTTAATCCATAAGGTTCATGCCGCCATGTTGACTTACCAGATTGAGACCGGCAAGATCGAGGATACGGCCTTGCATATGGGCAGCGGGCGGAAAGCGCACTGGTTGACGCCGGAGCAGCAGCGAGCAGCGATCGCGTTCTGGCGGCGCAACGGTACCCATTTTGTTCCCTGTCCACTCTGTCCGCATGAATAATTATGGGCGTCTACCCCAGGCGGTGACATAGAACCAGAGACAATTGAAGTTGTCGGATTGTACCTCTTCCAGCGCCTGTTGATAGAGCTTATCGGCCTCCTTCTGCGTGATCAGGCCAGTCTGGACTATCATGGGTTGCAGCAGCTTCATAAACGTTCTCATGTCTTCATAGAAGCTCTGATGAAATGTCGTGCCGCTGGAACAATCGATGGCGTAGGCCTGGACCTGTATATCCTGGCAGCCAGCGTTCCGCAAGAAGCGGCCCAGCATTGGCGTAACGCTCGTCTGCCGTCCATCTGGTGAAAAGATGTTGCCAGTAATCTGAATGGCCTTGAGGCTGAGCGCACTATAACGCTCCATCGCAGGATTCGCGCTGATCGGCCATTCGCATTCAGTCAGACGAATAATGCCGCCGGGCCGCGTCACGCGTACATATTCTTGCACCAGATCGGGCCAGGCGTTGATGGTGCGAAAGAGAAAAGATGCCAGCAAGCGGGCGTTGAGCAGATCGAAGGAGGCAGCGGGAAAATTGAGGCCATCCAGAATGTTCAGTTCTTTAAAGCTAGCATTGTCGCGTTGCTGTTGTTGCGCCTGAAAGCGTGCGTATTCGATCATGAGATGGCTGACATCGACGCCGGTGATATGCTTCTCTGGATAGAGGCGTGCCATTTCCAACGCCCACTCGCCCGGACCACAGGCGATATCCAGGACATCATGCACCTGCTCAAGGTTTTTCTGCTCGGCTAGTGGTCCACCCATTGCCTGAGTCAGCATCCGCGCCTGCCTGGTGAGGCGTGCCATTTCTGCCGCGTTTTCAGGATCGGTAAAGTACGCGTTCTGGTCGAATGGTGTATGTGGTGGTGTGGACATAATTTCAGTCCTTTCCTGTTGCTTCTCATGTTCAGCATCGATCTTTCCTAATTATAGAGTACGTAATGTTTCCTCTGCAACACTATCGTTTTTCAGCGGATGCATCTGTCCTGTTTTTCTGAGAAGCAAATCATACATGGTTGCTGTACTTTAACCAGATAGGAAGTCAAGAAGGTGGTAGAGGTAAAGCGTAAAATAAGGCTGGAAGCGATTTTATGTAAACACTTCCAGCCTTATTTTAAAGTGGGGCTGAGAGGACTCGAACCTCCGACGCACGGTATAAAGTAGATGGCTGACGCGCGATCTCACATGCACCATGAGACCTCGTTTTCGACCACCCCTTTCCGAACCGGACAGGCACCTTTCGACGCATCCGGCTCTCCAGCAGATTGCATCGCTCAAACAGAGAGATACTCTGCCTGCGCTCCTTCCCCGTGTATCGGGCATTACCCCGATCATTTGAGTACTACGAGCGCTCTGCTACCCTGAGCCTCGCGGCTGGTAGGTAGTCCCGCACTTTCACACGTATGCGCCTCTGCATGCAGGCTCCCAACTCACCGGAATTCCTCCTGAATGGAGGTAGCTGTGATGAGGTGCTTATATTCCGATCCTAAACTTCAGAATATATCATCACATGCACCCAATAGTACCATGAAGGTGCAGGTCACGGTCATGACCGCCCGGTTTGGGTTCAGGCAGTATAGCTTTAGCCATGTGCAGCATGCTGACGGACTGCGGAACCGGTACTGATCCTCTCCGCCTTTTCCTGCCATGCTATGGTCCCTTCCAGGTTTCCCTTTCAGGTAAGGCAGGTGCTTTTCCCACAATGCACCGGTGGGGTTACTGGTGTAACAAGCATACGTGCGCTTTTGCGGCGCACTTAGGAAACCGACGCTCTATCCACTGAGCTACAGCCCCAACTCTCACTATAATACCATACCCGGTCAACAGGTCTCTATCGTTTTTAAGAGCAAATATTATGCTTCGCAGATGATGAGACGGATATCCCATAGTAAGGATATCCGCCTGTTAGCTTATTGTGCATGGGGTCTGGAAACGATGTTCTTCACCAATTGGTTATTGCTGTGCTCACTTTAGCGGGCGAGCGCGACAATGGCTACTGGCTGATGAACGTCACTCCCGGTCCGGTATGAAATTGCCAGTGGCTGACCGTCCAGGGATTGGCACCCCAGTTCATCGAACTGGCGATGACGCTGCCGTTGCCCTCTAGCTGTTCAACGATGGCAACATGGCCCAGCCAGGATGCCCCCTGCACCCCGCTCTGTAAGACCATGATCGCTCCCACCTGGGGAGTAGGGGAGACGCGCCAGCCGTAATCATCGGCTCGCTGCGGCCATTGCCACGCGTTGGCATTGTTAGTCCAGGGAACATAGGTGCCGTGCAGATCATGATAGCGCTGGTCGGCATACCATGTGCATGCACCATAGGGAAATGCGTTCCCCGCGCCCCCCGTCTCTACTACCTGCGCACGCGTCAGCGCCATCGGCGCTTGTTGCGCGTGTAAAGCACTCTCAGCATGTGAAAGAACGGCCATGTTGTTGTTAGAAACACAGGTCGTCATGCCGATAATATCCTGGCTGTCAGGGCTTACTGATCTGTCCAAAGAACTACCCGGAGTGCGGGTATGCTCGCCTTCAGGACAGGAAGATATTTCAGGCGCGTGCGCAACCGGTTTGAGCGGAAGCGCACTCTTGCCCTCTACATGTCCCCCAACGGTGGCTCCTGTTATGAGCAAACCAAATATTGCTGCTATACCTGTCCGCGCTACAAATTTCACTGCCTTATGTGACTGAATAAGCTTCCAGAGTTGTTGATGTGTTTGCAATGTATCCTCTCTCGATTCTACGACTTGCAGACCCCCGCATGAAATCGTTCCTTTCTCGACTCAGCAGCAGATGATTTGTTCAATCAACTGGCGTTTCAGTAAAAAAGGAACTAATGCATAGTAGCACTATACACAGCGAGTTGTCATGACACATGCTGATACATAGATCATATGGGCTATATAAAGAAAGAATTTGTCGTTTCCAGATCTTAGTGCATATGAATACAATAATTTGGAGGATTATCCGGTAAATCACTTATATGATTATTCTTGATAACACTATAAACCCATCATTAGTGTGAGGCGAGAAGACGGATTTGATCGTATTGTAAATAGTGATCCCGGTCACTCAGTCACTTGTCAGGCTGGTAAAAAAAGAAAATGGCGCTATTTCCTGGAAGTTTTGTTGGAAAAAATTCTGTAGAGAGTGCTATTCAGATCAATGAAGGAGATTCAACGATGACTGATCATAAAGAGACGAAAAAAGAGCAGCAACACAAGGAGCATACAACCTCCCACTCACAGGATGCCGAGCGCAAAGAGGCTGAGCAGGAGATTCGCGAGGCTGCTCATCATGCAGCCCATGAGCGCGATGACGAGCGCAAGCAGGCCGAAGAGGAGATTCGTGAGGCCGCTCGTAAAGCTGCTGAGGAGCCAGACAAGAGCAAGAAGCAAAAGAAACGCTAAAAACGCAATAACAATAACCTGGCCGCACGAGCATTGCGTCTCGGCGGCCCCTTTTTGTCCCTACTGTGTTTCTTTCCCACCACGCGTAATGCAGAGGAAAACATTTACTGCTTTTCAGCCCTATAACAGCAGGCAATATTGTCAAGAAAAGGGGGGAAGCTCTCCTGACATGAAAACGAGCGAACACCGGTAACTCATAGTTTGTGACACTGTTCTGGTGCAATTTGCAGTTGACGGTGCGTTATAAA
>JAICIM010000697.1 GCA_025928885.1 Ktedonobacteraceae bacterium
CCGACACGTGGCCTATGCCACCGGCTGGAAGAAGTTCGAGCCAGCGTGGGATCTGATCATTAAGGCGAAACGGGCATCGAGCATGCTACCAGTTCTCGAAAGCATCCTCTCTGCATTCGGACGCTATACATCCTAGTCAGGCTTCACCAGGCTTAAGATGGTAAAGAACGGGAAATGATAGCCTTTGGGCAGCAGCGAATCTTTCTGACGCTTGAAGCTGCCCTCCGGCGATTGATCGTAGGTATTGCTGGTTGGTTGCATTGTCTGTCCTTTCACGTATATATGAATAGGCACGACGTACGATATATCGTGTCTATCCATATATACGGCGTTCTGGCGCAAAAGGGACAGCAAGAAATAGGGAATTTGGAACAAACAATTGCTCCCACTGCTATCATATGGAATGCTTTTCAGACCTGCACCACAATAACGCCTATATTATCCTCTCCACCGCCTGCCAGAGCTGCCTGCACAAGCGTATCGGCGACCTCTGCCGGATCTTTCGTCGGATGAGCCAGGATATCCTCAATCTGGGGGTCGTGTACCATCTCCCACAAGCCGTCGGAGCACAGCAGCAGCGTATCGCCAGCGACAAGGGAGACCACACCAGTATCCACATCCAGACTGCGCCTCCGGCCCAGATAGCGATAGATCTGATTGCGGCCAGGATGCTGATAGACCTCTTCAGGCCGAATGCTCCCGACCTCGACGAGCGCCGCCACCAACGAATGGTCGTGAGTCAGCTGGAGCAGCCCGGACGGTGTGCGATAGAGATACGCCCTGCTATCGCCTGCATACGCAATATATGCCGTCAAATCATTCACCAACATCGCCGTTATCGTGGTCCCCATAGTGCAACCAAAATGCTGATTGTGCTGGTAGAGCGCCTCGTTCGCGTGTTGAATGCCTGCCTGAAGCACTGCTGAGAACGCCACCGGCGCGGTATCATCCGCACAGAGGGAGGCAAAGACATATTCAACCAGCGCCTGAACCGCACACTGGCTGGCCTCCTGCCCATACTCGTGGCCTCCCATGCCATCAGCCACCACAAACAGGGAGAGCCGACTCGCGGGGGCAGAGCAGGGGTGAAAAACGCACTGAGCAACGAACAGGCAATCTTCGTTTGGCCTGTCTTTGCATGCGATCCCTCGATTCAGACGAGACCCCACCTGGTACAACGGTAGCGCCTTATTCGCTTTCACCGTCTGAGCGAAGTCATGCACATAGGCCCAAACCCGTTTCAGACGAGCAGCTACTTGCTCTGTATCGGTATCGCAGAGTAGCTCCATCTGCAAATTTGTGAATCTAAAATTCCTTTTATGAATGAGAGACCATACTCTCTTTTGTATTATTGCCATAACTCTACTTCCTTTAGATGACTCTTTTACGAGAAGAGCTACTCCTCACCAGACAAAGGTACACGTTTCACATCACATTTTCATCTCTCTCTTCCCTGGATTCCTCTCGATATCCTCACAGCTCACGTGCGTAAAGAAGCTTTTACTAGACTATTTATTCAAAATATGTTTTACTAATAAGCAGAAGTAGCAACCAAAAAAACTGAGGAAGAGTGGGGAAAAGTGGCGTTTTTTTCTCGTGTATCCTCTAGAAAGGAGTGGCGCGACCCAGGATAATTGGCCCGTGAGTCAATTGAGAAGACGCGTTGTCGTCCTGTGACGAACGCGTGAGATCTTTGCATCATCATTGTAGATGAAGACAGATGTGTTAATAGGAATAACAAAGATCTGAGGAGGGATTTCTCATGAACTGGCTTGTTGCTCTTTTTGTTCGCCTGGCATTAGTATTTATCTGGTTCGCAACCCCGATGGTGAACCATGCATTCCACAGAGACTGGCTCATACCACTGCTGGGAGTCATCCTTGTGCCATTTACCACCCTGATATACGTCCTTATCGCTTTTTTCGACAACACGATGACCGGTTTAGACTGGTTCTGGATCGCACTGGCCCTCCTTGCCGACCTCTGGGCGCATAGCTCCAGCCCCTATGTTCGTCGTCGTGGCATCCCAGAATATTGATCATCAACCAGTTGATGACAGACAAAGCCGGTGCCGCGCTTCCATAAAAAAGCTGGCACCATCTCTCGTTATGGGGAATCTTGCTTTACCTTTTACAGTATCTTTTTTGATACTATATCACAAAATTGTGCGTACTTCTCAAATATGTACCTTGCTGTTATAAATAGAGCGGTGGTCCAACACTGGGACTCAACCAGTACAATGAATGATAAAATGAAAGAGAGCATAGAGAATGAAAGCAATTGGTTTGTATCGCTATTTGCCGATCGAAGATCCTGAAAGCCTGATCGATCTTGAGCTGCCCAGGCCAGTACCCGGCGCTCGTGAGCTGCTGGTGCGCGTCAAGGCGATCTCCGTCAATCCGGTCGATGTGAAGGTGCGTGCGCCAAAGGATCAGAAGGAGACGACGCCGCGCATTCTTGGCTGGGACGTGGCAGGAGTGGTGGAAGAGGTTGGGCAGGAATGCACACTGTTCAAGCCGGGTGATGAGGTCTATTACGCGGGCAGCGTCACCGGCCCCGGCGGCAATAGCGAATTGCATGTGGTCGATGAGCGCATCGTGGGACGCAAGCCGCAGAACCTGGATTTTGCGCAGGCCGCAGCGCTTCCCCTGACCGCGATTACTGCCTGGGAAGGGCTGTTCGATCGCCTGGAAATTTCTCGCCAGCCCGACGCGAACCGGGGCAAGAGCATCCTGATTATTGGCGCTTCTGGCGGCGTTGGCTCGATCGCCACCCAGCTTGCGAAATGGGCTGGTCTCACCGTCATCGGCACTGCCTCTCGTCCAGAAAGCGCTCAATGGGCCAGAGAGCACGGCACCGACCATATCATCGATCACCATCAGCCATTTGCTCCCCAGCTCAAACAACTCGGCTTTGAGACGGTCAGCTACATCTTTTGCCTGAACAGTACCGAGCAACACTGGCAAGACATGGCGGAGGTTATTGAGGCGCAGGGCAAAATTAGCTCGATTGTCGAAATGCACAATCCGGTGGACCTGACGGCGCTGATGCTGAAGAGCGCAACGTTCGTCTGGGAGTTTATGTCTACCCGCCCCCTCTATCAGACAGCTGATTTGATCGAGCAGCATCATCTGCTTAACAGCGTCGCCGATCTGGTGGAACAGGGCATCATCCAGACCACGCTCACCGAACGGCTCTCACCGATCAACGCCGCCAACTTGCGCAAAGCCCACAGCAGTGTGGAGACGGGGCGAACCATCGGGAAGATTGTGCTGGAACAATTCCCAGAATAAACCGTCCTCTCATCTTATCGTCATGCAATAGGACATCTCGCTCCCTCGCTTCGTAGTTGCGGGGGGGGGTGGGGCGCGGGGGGGGCCG
>JAICIM010000764.1 GCA_025928885.1 Ktedonobacteraceae bacterium
CCGTGACCGGCGGCAAGCAGGAGGATGCAGTTGCCCAGCAGTTCTTCTTCGCTCAACATACTGCCGTCCTCTTCGGCTGTAATCAGGGCCTGGATCACATCATCTTTGGGTTGCGTGCGGCGCTGCTTGATGATTTGACGGAAATACTCCATAAATTCGCTGACGCCCATAAATGCCTGTATCATTTGCTCTTGCGTCAAGTCGCCGCCATCAATGATGGTGCCGAAATCGTTGGTCCATTTGAAGAACAGTTCGCGATCTTCTGGTGGCACTCCTAGCATCTCAGCAATGACGATTGCTGGCAGCGGATAAGTAAACTCTTGAATGAGGTTGATATGGCCCTGTGGTAGCGCTTTGTCTAGCAGGTCATCGACGATCTGTTGAATATGTTCGCGCAACCCTTCGATTACGCGCGGTGTGAAGGCTTTCGAGACCAGACCGCGCAGGCGTGTATGATCGGGTGGATCGAGAAAGAGCATCTGGCGGGTAAGCGCACGCATAGGGGAGCCAAGCGCCTCCACCATCTCTGGTGGCATCCATTCGCTATCGGTTATAAAACGTTGCGCGGAAAGGCGAGGATCGCGCAGCATCGCCACCACGTCGTTGTAGCTGGTCAGCACCCAGCCGCCCAGTTGCTCATCCCAGAAGACCGGATCGGCCTCGCGTAAACGAGCATAGAGCTTGTAGGGGTTGACGACATATTCAGGTTGGTAGACATCGTTCAGGCTGAGTTGGGTATCATTGTTCTGTTGCAATGGATTTCTCCTCTGAAGTGAGCACACGTGGCCCTTGCCAGCGTCAGATACGGTGTATAGTTATAGATATAATACTGTACGAACAGGTGGCACTATCTATTGTATTGTATAGCGCAAAAGAAGGATAGAACAATGCAGCTTCCCGATTTTCAGGACGTTTTACAGGCCAGGCGTCGTATTCGTCCCTATCTGGCGAAAACGCCTCTCCATTCTTACCCGGCGCTGAATGCTCTGATTGGAACTAAGATCTATGTGAAACATGAAAACTATCAGCCGGTGGGCGCGTTCAAGGTGCGTGGTGGCATTAATCTGATCTCGCAATTGAGCGTGGAGGAGCGCGAACACGGCGTCATCGC
Organism: Ktedonobacteraceae bacterium; assembly: GCA_025928885.1. Classification (GTDB taxonomy): domain Bacteria; phylum Chloroflexota; class Ktedonobacteria; order Ktedonobacterales; family Ktedonobacteraceae; genus JAICIM01. The sequence goes on from JAICIM010000764.1 coordinate 1,112, forward strand.
AGCCTCGACCGGTAATCATGGGCAATCGGTGGCGTATGCGGCGCGGCTGTTTGGCGTCAAGGCGCTCATTGTGGTGCCGGAGCAGGCGAATCCTGGCAAAGTGGCGGCGATGCGTGGCATGGGCGCGGAAGTTATTTTTTATGGCGCAACCTTCGATCAGTCCAGGCTTCATTGCGAAGAGCTGGCCGGTGAACATGGCTATCGCTACATCCATTCGGGCGACGAGCCGCTGTTAATTGCAGGCGTGGCAACGGCAACGGTAGAGCTATTGGAAGAGGAGCCAGACATCGAGGTGATCATTGTGCCGATTGGTGGCGGCAGTGGTGCGGCGGGAGCCTGTATCGCCGCGAACACGCTCAACCCGGCCATTCGCGTGATTGGCGTGCAATCCGAAGCCTCCCCTGCCGCATACGAAAGCTGGCGACGGCAGCGCTTAGAGACCGC
>JAICIM010000258.1 GCA_025928885.1 Ktedonobacteraceae bacterium
ACGAATAGGCATCAACTCCCTTGCTTTTTACTGTTCCTGTGGTGGTTGTCCATACTGTGGAAACGGGAACTGCGGTTGGGGAAATGGCAACTGCGGCACTTCGCCCTCCTGCTGGGATTGTGGCTGCTGCGGAACAGGCAACGAGTGTGTGTGCATATCGTGCCAGCTCGCCTGCTGAATCTGCATCTGCTGCGTCTGCATTTCTGATAGCGTTTGCTGTTGAGACACAGAGAAAGATTGGGCGGCCTGTGCGTTTATGGATGCGGCAGCACGTTTCTGCTCTTCTTTTCGCATCTGTTGAACGAGCCGCACAACATAGAGGATAACAGCAAGAACGGCGAGGACACCCAGCACGATCTTGCCCGCATCGCCCATATATTGATCGACCAGTTCATAATTTTGCCCCAGAAAATAGCCTGCCCCGGTCAACGCAATATTCCAGATCACGGTGCCAATCAACGTATACAGCAAGAACGGCAGCATTTTCATCATCGCCACTCCGGCTGGCAGCGAGACGAGCGAGCGAATGCCCGGCACCAGACGACAGAGCAACACAACCTTTTCGCCATGCCTGTCGAACCAATGATCGGCCTTCTTCACATCCTCACCAGAAACCGTTAGCCATTTGCCATATGTATCGGCCAGCATCACCAGCCGCTCAGTGCCAACAATCTTGCCCACATAATAAAAGACGAGAGCGCCAGCCATCGAGCCTGTCGTACCAGCTGTAACGACCCCAAACATATTGAGCGAACCCTTATTCGACGCGAACCCGCCCAGCGGCATAATCACTTCAGAAGGAATAGGTGGAAAGACAACTTCTAGAAACATCAGAATCGCTATACCCGGATAGCCAAGCGTGTCCATAATGGTTTGAACCCATTCGAGCATGAGGATGGTCATATCCTTTCATAGTATCGGGATTTTACACACATGTCTATGCCATACTTCTCAATGAGTGGCATCGTTAGTTGCTACGAACCATTACGCCGCTTTGTTGCTTTTCGATAAATTTCTCCTAACAGAAATCCCCTCTTCCGACCTGCTTGCTTAATACATCCTCCCACCAATCGGTACAGCTTTATCGGGAGTGAGCAGCACGACGTTCTCTTCCGCGTCGGGGACGCCCAGGACCAGCACTTCAGAGCGAAACGGGCCAATTTGTTTGGGTGGAAAGTTGACGACGGCGAGGATCAGTTTGCCTACCAGCTCCTCTTTTGTATAGTGCCTGGTAATCTGGGCCGAAGACTTTTTCATCCCAATCTCCGGTCCAAAATCGATCGTCAGCTTATATGCTGGCTTGCGAGCCTGGGGAAAATCCTCGACTTGCAGGATCTTTCCCACGCGAATATCTACTTTCATAAAATCGTTATACGTAATCATACACCGATCTCTCTTCTTCTTTGCTGCTTGTATTATAGCGTATGCAGTCTGGTTGTGTTGCAAATCGCGTCTATTTTTAACGTCTGGAGGCAATATTCTGCCGTCAGACCATTTTTGAGAGGCCAACATGTAAATGAATATCGATTTTCTTATCTATAATATCATAGGTAAAATTTATTTAGATATTTACATAAGTAAAATTTCTTTCTATATTTTACACAAGCAAAATCCGTCTCAGCTTTACAGTCATATCAGGTTACAACTAGATTGGTATTCATGACAGAAGAGAATGAGTATTTAAGCATTCCTGGGCATGTTCCCGTAAAGGTCGCAGCGAAGATGCTGGGCCTTTCCGAGGATCGTGTGTTCCAACACATCTACTCCCGACGCCTGCGGGCAAAAAAGGTCGGGGGAAGATATATGTTAGATATCCATGAAGTCGAAGATTTCAAGCGCAATCCACCAGGGCGTGTACGTGAAAGGGCGCCCAAATGGCGCATTTATGATCGGCGTATCAAGTTACTCAATACTCAAATAGTGGTACCGATACGAGAGGGGCAGGAGGGAATACTCGAAGAAAAAATTCAAGAAATGTATATTGCACAGGAGCACCGGCTCTCTGGCACAATGGGACGTTACATCTTACGGAATATTCATTCTCCAGAACTGGTAACTATCTCGTTGCTATGGAAGGATAACGAGATGCCCGATGAGGTCACTCAACACCGTGAACTGGAAGCATTCAAAGCCACATTTGCCGATGTACTGGACTGGGAACGTGCCGTGTTTACGCATAACGAGGGCGTACTCTATACCTGATAGATATATGCTACAATAAAATGAGACAGTTTTCTTCTCTATTTTAACGTGCGTGTTACCTTGATGATGTGCAGGGAGTGTATATATCGAGGGGGTCAGGAGGACATGGAGTCTTTTGGATAATAACCGGACATTTCCGTCTCTCTACTTAGCAGCAATTCCGCAAGCAAAGGGAGAGAAGGAAATGATTCGGTTATCCGTGTTCCAGATGAGAGGTGAAAGCATCATGGGCAAATTATTCAGACGTTACCGTAAGATGCAGCCAACCATTGCGCGGAGACTCTCAGAAGAGGACTATAAGCGCTATCACGGTATAATACAAACGCTTGAAGGAACACGCCCATTTCAGGTGGGTGATTATCTGGCACGCGACAATAAAGGGATCTGGCCAATCGAGCGTACCACAATCCAGAAAAGCTTCTATTGTACTGGTGAACCAGACGCAGAGGGCTGGGCCGCATATCAGGCACTTGATATTCGCGAAGCAGTGCAGATGGAGGATAATTTCACCATCGACGGCCTGACAGGGAAAAAAGGCGACTATCTTGTACGTAGCACCTGGGGAGGAACAGGCAGACCGGTTGACAGAGAAATTTTTGAATCAACCTATGCCTTGATGGAACAATAGCAGCCTCCCTGGCTGCCACACCGTTAGCCACCTGGCAGAAGAGAACGGAACCAACCACCAGAATCGCTGGGAAGGGCATGTTATGTCTTCTAACCTTATTGGAGATGAGTGTCACCTTTGACATCAGACAGCACTGCCATTGCTCTCCGGCGAGTACATATCCATAGCAATCTATATATGCTACCAGGAGATAATCTGCATCCGGTACAATTGCCACAGGACGCGCTCCACCGTCTCTGGCGGAATATGCATTTGCATTTTGATCTGATCGACGCTACGCTGCCCATTCACTAGGGCCAGCACCGAACGTAAAGCAATCCGATCTTTAGCGCTCATCCCATCAAGATGTCCGGGGAGCAGGGGCATATTGCGGTGAGGAATAATCACATTCAAAGAGGAAGAAACCTGTGGGAGGGAAGAAGGTGTAGGATTGGATGGAGTGAGATCTGTGTTTCTGTCAGATCTTGCCTGCACCTGCCAGACAGCAACCGGTTGCAAGATCTGAAAAGCTGCGGTGCCACGTATCGATGCCCCGCTCCGTCCCTCTATAAGACACTCAATAATCTTGCCCTCCTGGGCATGGACTGTGCCAATACATGGCTCAGCAATGCCAGGTACACCCCCGGGAAAAGCTGTATAGAGAAACACCGGTTGTTGACCTAACTCTTGCACAAGAGTTAATAGATTTTGGTAATAGGTCTTGCGTTCCATCAAATCCCTTTCGACGAATAATACAAGCAGTAGCAGGAGTGATGATATGATACGGTGTAAGTTTAAGCTCCGTTATTACATCGTACCAGCACGATCTCAATTATCATATCACGAATGGTATAAAAAATGTATAAAGATATTGGCATTGAGAGAGTGTTAATAAAACCCTTAGATATTCTTAATGAGGAATCGGTCTGATAGGTAAACGTCTATCTCAGAAAGGGAAAACAGGTGAAGTTGTCTTATGTAAGACATAGAGAAGAAGTCTTTATGGAGCCGGTTCCAGCCCACATGCAATAACGGAATAAACAGAGTAGAATCGCCAAAATGGACAGTTTTCATATGTAGAAAAGCAGAGAAAGAGGGTGAAGTCAAAAAAAAGATGGAGAGAAGTGGGCAGGGGTATACTATATACAGTGGTGCGGGATGATCGTTTGGGTGCCACTTTGCTCTGTTGAGCTTTGTTCCAGATACGGGCCTGTTGAGGTGGTTCCGGGAAGCAGGGCCGCGCTCTGCGCTTAGCCGTTGAACCTGCCAGTGCGATATCTGACGCGACATTGCTCCAGACAATACGTCGGTCTTCCCCGCACCATCCAGTCACTTTCTACCCCTCAAACGGTAGAACCTCTTCTACACATACTCGTGCAACGGCGCTCGTGTATGCCTACCAGAGGTTCTACCGTTTCTTCTATTTTTTTACGCTTATGAAGCTGGCAAAATAATCCGCCACAAATTTGGGGAGCGGAGAAGGGTATTATATGCCCATAATTTTGAAGATATAGTTGCGGGTTTCAGCGGGCAGAAAAGACATCCAGTTCGCGCCTCCTGCTTTAAGCGCATATTCCAGCGTGCCAGAACCGGCGTTATAGGCCGCAAGCGCCTTTGCGTAGTCGCCATACTGTTTATAGTACCCGGCCATCAGACGAGCCGCACCATTCAAGGCGGAAACTGGTTCGTAGGGATTCGCGCCAACGCCTGCTGCCGTGCTTGGAATCATCTGAGCAATACCAACTGCACCAGACGGAGAGATGGCGTTGGGATTAAAGCCGCTCTCGGCGTTAATCTGCTGAACGAAATAATCAGGCGGGATACCGTTGCTGACCGCCGCCTGACGTGCAATAGCCACGTATTGGCTTTTCGGCAGGGCCGCCGGAGGAACTGGAGGAGCCGCACCATTATCCGTGTTCGTCTGTCCCTCCTGATCGCTATTGCGTGCCATGATCTGCCACGTCTGTTGCTGCGTCTGCACCCATTTCACCACTCCGTTAAAGACGGGGTTGCCACTATTCCCGCTTCCTAGAGGCAAGAGTGAGATGAATGCCACCATCATAATAGCCATAATCGACAGAATGACAGCTCCGTGGCGCACACGCTTGCGCAAACGCAACTCGTTCTCTTCCTCCTCAGCACCACGCCGACGCCTCTTTCTACTGCCGGGAATCACCACTGTCTCGCGCTTTGGCAGTTCCGCTTTGATTGTGGCATTCAACGCACCAGCGAGCGTTCCCGGAGAAGTATTGTAGAGCTGTCCTGCCACAGGAGACACTTGCTTCACTTTGACAACCGCTGCTGGGGCGGATGCCTGTCTTCCCGTCGCCTGACGCAAGGGATCGGTATCGGGATCATTCGTGGAATTACTCACCTGTACAGCAGATCGCAGTCGGCTGGACCGAAAAGGCTTTTTGCCAGCAGATGAATATAACTGGTCTGTCATATTCCCCGCTTCCTGCCCCGGAAATCGCGCAGCAGGAGTCTGCGCAACAGGAGGAGTGGCCGCATCGATCTGAAATGCGAATCCCTCTTCCCAATCATCGTCCACCGGCTGGACAGGCAAACGAGAATGATACTCTGACATAACCTACCTCTTAAAGCTACTCTGCACTGCTACTGATGCTGAGTCTAACCAAATCAACACACTCACGTCAATTGTTTGCGCGTAAAGGGGGTGAAAAGTAATATCGAACTCTTTCCTTTTTAACCCGTTTTTTGACGACAGCGGAACCAGATAGAGGATCAGTCAAACCCAAAAAGCTGTGCAATAGCGTATCATTGCATATCAATAACTGAAGGGCATTGCTGGCAATTTCTTTTGTTGATTTTCATTGTTGCAACAATTAATAAATTACATAATAATAAAGGGAAGAGGTACATAATATACCTCTCCCCTTGATAAAAATGCAACTGACTTTTACAGCTTAGCGGGTCGTGACGTGGCTACCAACTAGCGCAGGCTCACGACGCACAGCTTTCGCGGTGGCTTTGCTGCGAGAGCGGCGTACAGACCGCACAGGCAGATATGGCTCCATCGCGTAAAGCGCGTTGAGATAGACCTGCTGCTGCTCATGAATAACGCCATTAGGGCCAAGCTCCCACCACTCGCGCGGTGTAAAGTAGGCCGAGACCTCCGCCTCCGGTCCCGAACGACCATACCACTGAATCAAGTGGAGATTATCGGATTGGGTCAACCACATCGCGATATCGATCAGATCAGGATTCTCCGTCAGACGCGCCATTCCGTAGACGTGGCACATCAGTTGCAGAATATTCTGCTGAGCGCTGTTGCCGAGGAAAAACTCCATCCCGCCAGTTCCGGCCCAGGTGGTAGGATACACCGGCAGAGGCAGATTATGCGCTTGCTCACGATGGCGCTCCATGAGTCCACTAGCCGTATGCGTAGAGATATTGCGGCGCGACAGTTCGCCCGGCAGCGCACGCATAAACTCGAAGATACCGCTATCCACACGATGATGCTCGCCAAATGTCTCAAAATCCCAGCCCAGCATCACCAGATCGCCCCAGGTATTGGCAATCCAGTCGGCATAGCTATCGGCATACAGCGGATAACCATGCCAGCTCTGATTTGAGAAACGATAACCAACGTCGTCGCTCAGGTCAAGATGGCGGGCGAGCAGATAGGGAGAACGTGGCTGAACAGGTTCGGTCAACAGCCTGGACTGCCGTCGTGAGCGGCTCTTTTTCTCCTCAATAGGCACAGCATAGGGAGCTTCTTCACCATAGCGATAGAGATGTGTAGTCTCTCGCCATCCCATCACCCAGGGACGACCATCTAAGAGCGCTCCACGAAAGCCGGCAGTATCGAGTGCATTGTAGAGTTGTGCAGACATACACATCTCTGTTGTATCGGTCACGACCGGACGCTTGCCAAAGATGCCCTCCAGTTCGTCGGCCATATCCTGCATGCGCATGACGAAGGCCGGCATGTCGATGAAGAAGAGGAAGCTATGATAGGGTTCCACACCTATCAACTCAACATTTTCCTCCGCCACCAGTTCGCGAAACAGCCCCAGCAGCGTCGGGTCCCAGGCAGCTGCCTGCCGCAAAAAAGAGACCGAGAAGCCAATAGAGAGATGCATTCCGTGCCGCACCAGATCCAGAAACATCTGAGCAGCGGGATAGTAGCTATATTGCGCCACCTTCCTGAAGTAGCGTTCGTTCATGCGTTCATCAAACAGACAATGGACGATATCCTCAACCGAGGCACCGCGCGGAATCGGCTGCGCGGGCAGCTTCAACCGACGCGGCTGATGAACGACAGTATAAATCGCCAGATCCGCAACCATACAAACGATCCTCTCGCATTTCACACAGCGTATTATTCAGTCTGCCCGAAGCGCTCTATGCTTCTACGTTCAGGGCAGCTTTTTTGTCTCAGGGGATGCTATAAACTGCGTACAGTCTTTCCGCCGATCGCCTCCTCGTAAGGCACCTTCTCCTCAAGCGAGACGTGATGATTGGTCTCTGCTGCCTGTTTTTCAGGGAAGCTAATATTTTGCTTGCGAGCGAGAAACTCCAGCTTGCCGACCAGATTCTCGATCACGCGATCCCAGAGGAACTGTTCCGCAGTATAGCGTCCAGCTGCGCGGATGCGCTCCTGCTCTTCGGGGTGTCGCCGCAAATGGAGGAGATAACCGACAATTTCGTCGGGGTCATCGGTTTCGGTGACAATCGCATTCTCAAAAGAGACAGCATAATCTTCGCCGGTGCTGCCCGTTACAGCAATGCCTTGTGCCGCCATCACTTCCAGCGCGACGAGGCCAAACGGCTCGTGACCGCTATTTGCCAGGGTGGCATCGGCTGCCGCATAAGTGGTGCGCACAAACTCTTCGGGCAGGAAGAAACGGAGATTATAGAGATCGGCGGGACCAACCTGCTCGATAGCATCCAGACACTGATCCACGTTGGGGCGCTGAGCGAGCACATCGCGGATCACGAGGCCGCGATGATAGGCATGGCCGAAGACATCCGCGCCATGTGGCTCGATGCCGCCACGCACAAACAGCGTCACGGGATGTCCGCTCTCCTTGAGACGCGCCACCGCCTCAATTGCCATCATCCAGCGCTTATCGGGGTCAAAGCGACCGATTTTAAAGAGGAAGATACGGCGGGGGTCGCCCTGCTGCGCGATCGAGCGTAAGCGCTTGACGGCCTCGCTATTGACTGGATTGAGATGGCGACTGGGGATACCGTTGGGGATGGCAAGGGGATTGACGCCATACTCCCACATCTTATGCTTCATATATTTGCTCACGGTGCAGAGCGTCGCCACAAAATTGAGTCGTCCCCAGTTGATGCGATGCAGCGACATCAAGCTATTGAGATTCCAGAGCAGCAAAACCTTTTGTCGCACGCCAAACCAGTGCAACAGGTCAGAGGTGCGCGAGATCACCTCTGCGGTGTGCCAATCCTCTCCCATAATCACGACCGTTTTGTTCTCGGCCACCGCCGGGCGCACAATCTCATCATAAATATGATAGGGTACGCTCTCATTGTAATCGTAGAGCTTCTGCTCTTCACCATCATAGACGCCATTGGGATAATATCTGCTCACCCACTGTGACCAGCGCTTGAGAATGAGGCGACCATTCACGCGCTCCTCGCGTCCGGGCTTATATGGATCACCGATAAAGATCAGGTGAGTGGTGTATCCCTGAGTTGCTAACGCTTCGCCTAACTCTGTGACGCGAGTTCCCAGGCCACCCGCAGTAGAATACACGTCCGGTCCCTCGAAACAGAGCAGCACGAACAGTGTATTCTCTGGCGATATAGCTCCATCAAGTTTTATCATAATCCGCTTGTCCTCATATGCCTTTGGTATTGGTTGGAAGGAAAAAAATCGGCATTCGCCAGCAAACGTCGAGATCGTGGAAAGCCGAGGAAGATCCCCATCCACGATAAGCCTGTTTATTGCTGCCATACACGATCATTCCTGCATATTACACAGGATATGATGTTGTAAGGATCAGTCAAATTCATCTTTGCTCAGCCTGAGCTTTACGGACAAATTTCTCATCTACCGGAATATAGAGAGCCATTCAGCATGAACAGGCTGTAATGACAGTATATCACACCACCCTATCACAACCCGTTTTTGGCGGCGGTTTGAGCAGAAACCACGCTCAAACCCGGTCTTTTGGAGTCTCAGAAAGTCGCTTTGAGGATAAACATGAGCAGGGAGGAGAACGCAAGGAGAGGTATCCTCCCTGCTCATTCATCTATTGAAAGTGTTGTTGCTCCGAGTTGGGGGTTAAATGAACAAAACGGAGGAAAAAAACTAATAATAAGCGGGGGAATTGTTTGTGGGGGTGGGGTTTAAAAAAGATGTTCTAAGAGTC
>JAICIM010000463.1 GCA_025928885.1 Ktedonobacteraceae bacterium
ATATCAATCCAGGGCATTAGTAAGCCGCGATGATCGAGATGTCCTCCGCAAGACATCACTGTATGAATATTGAGGGCATTCAGGGCCACAACGATGTCAAAGATTTCGGGATCAATAGGCATACCAAGACGATCAGTAACAGAGGCAAACCGCTCTACAAGTGCATTCCATGCTTCCATAACAGTAACCTTATGCTAATTTTTGATGAACAATCATAACATCGATTGTACCTTTTTAATTGCAAAAAATAAATCTGTATGCTCCCATCATCGTTACTTGTCCGAACTGTGGAGGATCTGGCGATGGATCGCAATGCTCACGTTGTAATGGTCGTGGCGAGGTCTAAATAGCATCAAAAGCGACTGCGATTATGGGGAAAATCGCAGCCGCTTTTGATGCGTGTGATAGAAAGTAATAACCAGATAGTGATGAGTATCACTCAAACGAGCACATGAGACTGCGTACATTTTTGACATAGCGCCAGTTGAAGATACCTCGATGGACGACAGCCCAGCCGCCCTCGTTGTAGGCGCTGATCACTTTGTTCAGATCGCCGTGAAAGTTGTTCCACAGGACGTGTAAATAGTAGGCACCGAGGTAAATGTTGTCGTGTAACTTGTATGGGTCATAGTGTACCCCCAGCGACGTATTCAGGCCCATTGCCGTGTAGGGCATGATTTGCATCACTCCAATACCGCCATCATGCGAAATGATACGTTGCTGCCAGCCGCTTTCCTGCCAGGCAATGGCCTGCACAAGCGAGGTGGACAGATGGTAATATGCAGCTGCCTGCTGTAGCGTGGTCATTACTTGCCCGTGTGTGGCACCTTGTAGGGCGCTATATGCATACCAGCGAACTGTGCCATTGGACATGAGGCCGCTGGATACGTTATTTTGCTTGATCGGGCGAGGGATGCAAAGCTGCTGTTTTTTATAGATGTGATTGATATTCTTTAAGTGGTTAGAATGGGCTAACGTCTGTAGATCCGTACGTGTTGAGGCTGCAATACCAATCAGCGTATCACCGTGATGCACAGTATACCATTGGCAGGTTTTGCCGGGTCCAGGAGTGGCGGACGCATAGGCATCTAGCTGGGAACAATCGGTGGCAAGAGAACCAAAGAACAGGAGTAGCGCAAGGCAAAAAAGCAGCGGCAACCTGCGAAGAAAAACTGCACATGGTTGCCCAGTCCTTACGGTATAGCTATTTCCCCTGTTTGTATATCCTCTTGTAGAAAATCTTTGTATCGGTATGTTCATCATGGTTCCACATCTCCTCTCCCATTTACTATATCTGGTGCTTAAATAAATAAATATGGATATATCATGTATAGCTGAAATTGCGGATGTTCTCTTGACTCTGGTTTAGCTGCGTGCTACAGTGTGGAGCATAGAGTATCAGATACTTGAAGGGGCATCGGGCATTATGAAAACAGAAGACTTGTTGAGCGCGACGGTCGAAGAATACCTTGAGACGATCTATAACATGAGTATGGAAGGCGAAGTCGTTATTGGAGCGCGTCTGGCGGAAAAATTCCGCGTTGCTCCCCCAACGGTCACAGAAATGCTCAAGCGATTGGTGAGAGATGGGTATGTGGAGATGGATAATAAGCGCCATGTGACCCTGACGGAGGCGGGCAATCAGGCGGCGGAGGCCGTCTTGCGGCGGCATAGACTGACGGAGCGCTTTCTCGTAGATATGCTGGGAATGCAATGGCATCAGGTGCATGAAGAAGCCTGTCGCCTGGAGCATTTTATCTCCGGCGCGGTGGAAGCACGGGTCATCTCCAGCCTGAACAATCCCACCACCTGCCCGCATGGGAATCCAATTCCCGGCTCCGTTCCTAATGCGCGGAGCTATCTCAAAGACCTGCAAGCGGTGCGACTTTCGACGATAGAGGTCGGCCAGAGCGCAAAGATTTTGTGCATTTCGGAAGTGGTGGAGGACGAGGAGGCGCTGATTTTGTATCTGCACGAGAAAGGTCTGACCCCAGAAATCGTTGCCACCGTGCTTTCTCAGGGGACGCCCGATCCAGAGACGCACACGTTGCAGGTTGTGCTGGAGGTCAACGGACGTGAAGTGGTGATTAGCCGCGAGGTTGCCACCAAGATATGGGTCACGCGCTGAACGATAGCACGTTTGCTTGCTAGTCTTTGACCAGAAGAGAGAATAGTGCTCTGTCTATCTTTCTATCGATAGACAGAGCTTTTTTGCTGGGAAAGTTGCTTCAGTGGGCAAGTGTTGCTGATTACGAAATTCGTAGAAATAAAAAGGATAAATGCAATAATTCGCAAAAATAACTCCAGAATTGTTGCTATTTTCAGCAAAAATAACGTACAATACAACAAGGTACGAATGGCTATTTCTTTTGCTATTCCGGGAACCAGTTATATGCCAGAGGCATAGAGCAACGGTTATCACGTTGTTTGTTATGGAGGTTCCCTGCTGAAAGGAGCAACTATGCTGCGCGAGCCGATTACAGTGAGTCCTGATATGGTGGGAGAGATTGTTGCCCGTGAGGAGGCAGCGTTTAAAAAAAGGACGCCGCGCTCTCATGAGATCCACGAGCGGGGCAAGGCATCTCTGCCGATGGGGGTCTCCAGTTCTTTCCAGGCCGTCCCACCCTATCCCCTGTTTATTAGTCGAGCTGAGGGGAGCCGCATCTGGGACTATGACGGCAACGAGTATATCGATTTTCACCTCGGCTTTGGCAGCCTGCTCGTCGGCCATTCACATCCCGTGCTGGTGGCGGCGCTGCGCGATCAGTTGGGGAAAGGTTCGCTCTATTCGCTGCCCTGCCCGGATAGCGTCTTTTTCGCTGAAGAGCTAGTGCGGCGCTTTGCTCCCATCGAGCAGGTGCGCTTCTGTAACTCGGGGACCGAAGCGACGATGGATGCGATTCGTCTGGCGCGTGCGCATACCAGACGCGATAAGATCGTCAAGATCGAGGGCGCTTATCACGGCCATCATGACAATGTGTTGATGAGTACGAAGCCCTCGCTTGAGGCGGCAGGCCAGGAGCGGCACCCCAATACCGTACCGGCCTCGCTGGGTATCCCCGCCGATGTGAAGAATAACACCATTATCGCACCCTATAACGATGCTGAGGCGCTGGAGCAGATCTTGAGCGAGCATGAGGGAGAGGTGGCGGCGGTCATCACTGAAGCGGTGTTGATGAATGTTGGCATTATGTTGCCGCAAGAGGGTTATCTTCAGAACGTGCGCGATATCACGCGGCGGCACGGGGTGCTCTTGATCTTTGACGAGGTGAAGACCGGCGTGACCGTGGCTCCCGGCGGCATTACGGAACTCTACCCGGTTGAGCCTGACCTGATCTGTCTGGCGAAGTCGATCGGCGGGGGCATGCCGATTGGTGCCTTTGGTGGACGAGAAGAGATCATGCGCCACATCAATCACCAGGAGGTGTTGCACCTCGGCACCTTTAATGGCAACCCCATGTCGATGCGTGCTGGACTGGTGACGCTCACCGATATCTTTACCTTGGAGGCCCATGCGCATGCCAATCAGCTTTCGGAGCTGCTGGCGAAAGCGTATGAAGATCTGATCGCCAGTGCTGGCCTGCCGATGCACGTTGCCCAGATTGGGGCGAAGGGCTGTGCTATGTTCCGCCATGAACGCGCCCGCAACTATCGTGCCTGGTTAGAGGTCGATCTGGAACTATCCTTTGCCTACTGGCTCTTCCTGGCAAATCGCGGCATCCTGTTCCCGCCAGGATTAGATGATCAGTGGACGATCTCGGTCCAGCACTCACAGGCCGATATCGAGCGCCACGCCAGCGTCTTCCATGAGTTCGTCGCTGAGATCAGTCGTTAAAAATGGTGAGGTACTTACTATAGAGTACGTGAGTACCTCATGCCACCCTCCCCAATTCTGCCAGATGATGCCCCGATCTTCCCCATTGGTGGACTTATGATATGCAATTTGCTATAGTTCATATTCAGCATCAATTTTTGCGAGTTGCTTCGCTATGACCTATAATTTCCAGGGAAATGTGTCGTTTATGATGAATAATCGGAACATATCAGTATCGTCACCTGCTCAGAGTACGGATGAGCGGCCTGCTCTATCATCGCGTCCACCAGTGCCTTCCCCTCAAGGGAATGGACAACTGCTGGCTCGCCTCTCACCGTTCTGGCGAGATCGCCTGACTGAGGGAGGATTGGTCCTTTCGATGGTGCTTTATTATCTTATCCATTCCCCTCTCTTCTCTTTGCCATTTCTGCTTATTTTTGCGCTATTAAGCTGGTATCGCTTATCCTTTGCTATTGCCCTTTTGCCGCTGACGCTGCCCTATTATCTGGAAGCGTATCAGAAAACGATTATCGGCTCTGCCATGTTTAGCCTGACCGAAATTACGCTGAGTATCTGCGTTGTGGTCTGTCTGGCGCAGTTCGTCTTCAAGCGTGGCGAGCAGCTTTCATGGAGAGAGTTGCAGGACCGCGTGGGACCGTTTCTACTGCCGATGGTGGTATTTTTGCTGGTGGCGGCCCTCTCGATCACGATTGCCTATCGTGGCGATCTGGCCCTGCGCGATTTTCGCAAAGAAGTCTTTGCACCGTTTCTCTATTTTGTGCTCGTTCTCCTCTATATACGTTCTCGTCAGGATGTGATCCGCCTGCTTGCCGCTCTGATTGCCACCGCGACGATTGTGGCTTGTATGGGCGTCATACAGATTCTCTTCTTCCCAAATTCGATGGCGCTGGAAGAGGGCGTACGTCGGGTCTATGCCGTCTATGGCAGTCCTAATAGCATCGGGCTGCTGTTTGATTATATCTTACCAATTGTGCTGGCGTGTGTGCTGGGGCGCGTGCGCTGGAGCAGCCGTCTCCTGGCGTTCTGCTTAGCGGGCTTGATGTTTATTGTGCTCTATCTGACGCATTCATTGGGGAGCTGGATGGGCATTGCCGTTGCGGCGCTGTTTGTCGTGGTGTTTTCCATCAGGAACCGCAAGGTCTTATTGATTGGCAGCCTGATCGCGCTGGTGCTGGCGATTGCAGTGGTCGCGGTGTACCACACTCAACTCTTAAACTATCTGGTTGGTCGTCACGCCGACGAGTTTGGGACCGGCACAGCGGCCAAGCGTGTCTATCTCTGGCAGGCGGCGCTGGCGATGATTCATGATAGCCCCTGGCTTGGGTATGGGCTGGATAACTGGCTCTGTCACTACAGCCAGAATACTATCTGCCCGAATACTCTTCACCACTACTGGCTGTTGCAGGATGCGACCGGCCATCCGACCGGGCTGGTCAATGAGCCGAATCTGTCGCACCCCCACAACATATTTTTGCATATCTGGGTGAGCATGGGCGTGTTTGGCCTGCTGGCCTTTGACGTGGTGCTGATCCTCTTCTACTGGCTCTTTGCACGCATCATGATCTCGTTGCATGTAGTTCCCGGCAAATACAACGAACAATTGCGCTGGATGACGTTGGGCGTGGGCGCGGCAATGCTGGCCGCTCTGGTGCAGGGACAGGTCGATAGCGCTTTTCTGGAGCAAGACCTATCTTTTTGCTTCTGGACCCTGGTTGCGACTCTTTTATTGTTGCGTGTGCTTTCACACACCCCCTGGCAAGGTGCCATCCGACCTGAACCGCAAGAGGCTGTGTGACGGGTTGCACGGCGCTCGTTTGTCTGGACGCGGCAGAGGTCAGGTGATATACTGACTTTTGCCGCGATAAAACGTTTACTTTTTAATGATTGATCTGTCGTAGTGGGGGGGGGGGGGGGGGGGGGGGGGGGGGTGGGTGTGGGTGGGGAGTTGTGGG
>JAICIM010000352.1 GCA_025928885.1 Ktedonobacteraceae bacterium
GCTTTTTTTTTTCATCCGGTGCCCCCCGGGTGTTGTTGTGGGCGGGCTCTCTGCCCGCCCGCGCGCGCGCCCCTCCCCACCCCCCCCCCCCCCCCGCCCCCGCCCCACAACCCCCCCCGCAACTACGACAACCTGGAACCGTATCCCGGCAAGAATACAAATGCGTAAAGGATCTTGCATTCTCTCCGAGAGATGCAAGACCCTGGAAACTGAACGATGACAAAATAGAGCAACTAAGAGATACTGTGTCTTATTCTAGCTAACCGCGCCCAATAGTCAAGTCTTTGATGACCAGATCGCTCTCCAACAGGTGTACGGTCAGGCGATAGTCGCCCGGCGGGACCGATTTGAAGACTACATTGCCCAGATCATCGATAGAGGTACACATAAAGGGCATCTCCTGTTGCTGTGGATCTTTTTGCATATGTTGCCCATTCACGCCAGTGGTCGAGGAAGACACGCGATACAGCTCAATGACAATGCCCTCTAAATCATCAATGCTTTCATCGGGATTCGTACTACTAAATAATCCCAGGAGAATCATATCGCCGTTGCTGGAGCGGGAAAGATGGAGCGAAATATTCAGCGAACCAGCATGGTACTGGCGCGGCCAGAGTGCATTCTGGCCCCCGGCAGATGTCTGACGCACGACCATCTGAGGTTGCCAGGGAACGAGCGAGGCCATGATTTGTTTGAACGAGGCGACCGGCGACGCGTGCGTTGGAGGAGCGGGAAAAGGCTCAAAGTCCGCCAGAAACCTGCGAATATCCAGTACCTCAGTAGCGCATAGTGGGCATATTTTGAGATGGTCGGTAATAAGTAATGTGTCTTCAATACTTAACATATTGGCGCAATAATGATTTAATTGAGTAGGGTCGGGACATTGAGAACGATAGAGATTTGAGACAAAAAACGTATTGATTTGTTTATAGGTGGCAAGCCGTTGACGACACAGTGAGCAATGCGCCAGATGTTCCTCCGCGCTTATCTTCAAGGGTTCATCATCCAAAGCATGCCTCAGCAGTTCCTCTTCATTGGGGGCCATTGAGTCTAAACAGTTCATAAAAACCTCCGCCAGCAGATCCCCTCGTTGCAGGGGAGAAAGCAGGCGCACCTTGAATTAGGGGCCGAAAAGCCACCTTGCCTGCCTGGACAAACGCATTCTCCATCATTCGTGTTGCAGCCATCCCTGCAATCTCAAGCTCCTCCATTGCAGAGGAGAAAGTTCATGAGCATGAACACAACCTTCTATTCTCTTTGCAATACCCGGCTTTTCTTTGACTTCACATACTTTTTATAGGTGTCGCTCTATAAACGACCACCCACATGTTTTTTGCACGTGTCTTTTTGGTCATGTCCACCTCAGCGCCTCCTTCATAAGAGCAGAAGAAAAGCAGAGGGAGCAGTTGTGTACTGCTCCCTCTGCTTTTCTTCTTATACTTGATCGAGATCTTTTATTTATCGCTGAGACGCCAGCGAATTTTATCGGCATTGCGCAAGATACGCTCAACAATATTGCGTTTTAATCGATAGATTTCATCTTCACCATTAAACTCGTCCGGGCAATAGCGCATAATTTCGCGCGGCTTGAGGTTGCAGTGAAAATGTAAATACGCAACGCGCCTCTCTTTTTCTCCGGGCAGAATGCTCTGCACAATCTCCCACAGGTCATTTTCGTGGTAGAGGTCTTCTACCGAAGGCTCATCGACCTGGCTCTGGCCATAATCGGGAATAGGTTCTTCTTTTGGTCGCGAATAGGCTCTCAACGTATCCATAATGGCACAGTTCAGGCACAGTCTCAGATAGCTAAGCGCACCAGCAAGCGTGGAGAACGCCAGTTTCTGTTCGCTTACTGCCTGCCAGAATCGTCTGAACGCATCGTCGATATAACTCTGCTCATCTTCATGGCGTAAGGCCGCTTCCCGATTCGCATGACGCCCCATCCACAGGCGCAAACTTTCATGAAACTGTTGCCGCAAAACAGTCCAGGCGGCATCACTTCGCTGCACCACGGCTCGTCGAAATATTTCCAGGCAATACTTATCATCGCATGCCTCTTTACGGCGATATTTTCGCATCTCATAGGCGCAGTGTTCGGCCAGATCGGTCAGACTCATCTCACCCGGAGGCTTATCCATTAGTATCCCCATCGCTCTATACCTACTTCCCCTTCAGCGATCACTGAAGCTGCGGCTCTATCCAACGGTCTACGGCTACAATATCAGACGCAGATTCCTTTTTTCTTTCAAATTCATCTTTTCGTAATTGTCCAATTTTCTTGCTATACAACTATTTATTTGCTTTACTTCATTACATGATAGTCTATTTCACACCTTCAAGTATAACCATATTCGTGGACAATACAAGTGCATCGCATGGGCCGTCCTACACCTGACTGGACGCGCCCCCAACCTCTCCTGCCTGGCCTGTACCAGCCCCCACGAACCCATCAGCAAAAGCTATACCTGTCATATGTCCTATTTCTTGCCTCTTTAGTCCAAAACAGGTATACTGTATATGCTTGTAGATTACTCGCAAATCTTATGTTGTACAATGGACTATGTAACCAAATGGAAGTGATCAGTCCCACAAAAAGGCTGTGACTGCCATGAACAAGCGAATCTTGCTCGGCGTTGATCCCGACCTCTCTGCATCAACGCAACATGCTTTGCGTACAGTCGGCGAGTTTATTGAACAGGCAGCACCCAACGTTCACTTGATCCTCCTCAACGTGATCCCTCTCACGCAAGTCGTCACCATGCACCCCGGTATGTACGTCGGACAGGTGCTCCCCTTAGCAGCCACCACCACGCAACAGGCCCAGGCCGAAGAGGTGTTACGGAAAGCACGCATCCTGCTCCAACAACAGGGTATCGCACTGGAACATATCGAAGGCGTTGTGCGTACCGGCGTTCCTGCCGATGAAATTATCAAGGCCGCCAGAGAATTCCACGTCAATTTTATTGTGGTTGGCACGCGCGGCAATACATTTCGCGAACGGATGCGACGCTTTTTCATCGGTAGCGTCTCCCGCCGCATTCTCCAGTTCGCTCCCTGCCCCGTCATGATCGTCGTTGCCCCTCCCATCATTCGGGAGAACGATCTCCTCTCCTGGTACGTCGATGCCATTAGACGCTACCTGACCGAGGAACATCCTGATGCACTCGCAGTCTTTACACCAGAGCAGGCGGCCCGTCAATTTGCTCCCCCCACAAAAAATAATCCCGGCACAAAAGAGATTGCCGCCGCCTCACACGCCCTCGAACAACTGGCAAATACCGGCCTTCTCTGTCGTCACCAGGTTCAAGGTGAACTACGCTACGTCAATGATTAACCTGCTACACCTCCTGAATATCATCCCTTTCGTAGCCGCGCGATAAAGTCGCGCGGCTACGACTGACCTTATGCCAGCGCCAACTGCTCCAATTCTTCGGGCGTCGTGACTGGGGCCTGACAGACAAAGTTCTGGCAGATATAGGCCGTTGCCTTGCCATCTTTTAAAGGACGATCTGCCAACAATGCAATGGCCTCCGCATTTGCTGCCTCATCCACGCCACTACAGGCCAGCACGCTGTTCGGCAGGTAATGATTATTGATTCCCTCGACCAGTATACGTGTATCGGTGTCTTTTGGATTACCTGGTTCCAGATTGCCATGCCCGATAATAGCAATCTCTT
Organism: Ktedonobacteraceae bacterium; assembly: GCA_025928885.1. GTDB lineage: Bacteria > Chloroflexota > Ktedonobacteria > Ktedonobacterales > Ktedonobacteraceae > JAICIM01. The sequence continues at coordinate 3,678 of JAICIM010000352.1, forward strand.
TCACTGGCGAGGTCGCAAAATCAAGCGAGCAGAGTACCTGCCCGAAGGATTGTGGGTGCTGCACGGCAATCTCTGCTATCGCCTGCAAATACTCATCTGCACGTTGGCGATAGCTCTGTTCGCCGGTAAAGGCCGTCAGCTTTAACAGCACCACTGCCGCTATGCTATTGCCAGCCGGGGTCGCGTTATCCATAATATCGCGCGGACGGCTCACCAGCGCTTCGTGGTCGTTGCCGGTATCAAAGAAGCCGCCTTGTTGATCGCTGGCAAACAGCGCTATCGCCTCGTCCAGCAACTTGCGTGCCTCAACAAACCAGCGCGTCTCAAAGGTTGCTTCATAGAGTGCCAGCAGACCATCGGCCAGAAAGACGTAATCCTCAAGGTAACCGTTCAAACGCGCTCGACCATCTTTATAGGTACGCAGCAGGCGTCCGTTTTCGGACCGCAATTTGTTCAGAAGGAATGTAGCATTATTAACGGCTACTTGCAAGTAATCAGGACGATCGAGATAGCGCCCCGCTTCGGCAAAACTGCGCAGCATGAGTCCATTCCAGGCGGTAAGGACCTTTTCGTCGCGTGCAGGCTTCACGCGCATTTCCCTTGTTTTGAACAGGACTTTATGGCTAAGTTTGAGCGACGCCTGCACCTCGCCAACACTCAACTGGGCTTCGGTCGCAATCTCATCGATTGGGCGCGGGACGTGTAAGATATTTTTCCCTTCAAAGTTGCCGCGTGGCGTGACATCGTAGTAAGCCGTAAATAGATCGGCGTCGTGCGGATCGAGCAACTGCCGAATATCCTGGTAGCTCCACAAAAAGAACTTGCCCTCTTCGCCCTCGCTATCGGCATCCTGCGTGGAGTAGAAACCGCCCTCTGGCGAGGTCATCTCGCGCACAACATAATCGAGCGTCTCGGTGACGATGCGCTCATACAGCGGATCAACGGTGACAAGATAGGCATGCAGATAGAGGCGGCTGAGCAGGGCGTTATCATAGAGCATCTTTTCAAAATGTGGCACGAGCCATTCAGCATCGACCGAGTAGCGATGAAAGCCGCCGCCCAGCTGGTCGTAGATGCCGCCATAGGCCATATGTTGCAGCGTGGAGTTGATGATCTCTATCTCGGAAAAGAGCGCCTGTTCGCTGATCTCCCCCTTCTGGCGATGTTGATGGACGCGCAACAAAAGCTCCAGCGCCATCGTATTGGGAAACTTGGGAGCCGAGCCAAAACCGCCATGCTGGGCATCAAAATCGGTAGCGAGCTTGCGGCTGGCCTCACCCAGCGCCGAGTAGGATGGTGTGCCTGCCGCTCCTGCAACGTTTTGCACACGCAGCGGCGCATCGCTACTATCTCTCAGATATTGCGCAATCTGGTTGGCCTGCTCTTCGACGCGCTCCCGCTCCTGCTCATATATGGTTGTGATATTGACGAGGACGCGTGGAAAACCGGGCATGACCTGGTGGCCATAGCGGCGATCGCTCGGGGGAAAGTAGGTGCCACCGTAGAAGGGGCGACCGTCGGGCATGAGGAAAACGGTCATCGGCCAGCCACCCTGGTGCGTGATCGCCTGCACCGCCTGCATATAGATGCTATCGATATCGGGTCGCTCCTCACGGTCCACCTTGATTGAGACGAAGTGCTGATTCATCAGGGCGGCGATCTCCTCGTTCTCAAAGGACTCGCGCTCCATCACGTGGCACCAGTGGCAGGCGGAATAGCCCACGCTTAGCAGGATCGGCTTATCTTCCCGTTGCGCCTTTTGTAGTGCCTCTTCTCCCCAGGGGTACCAATCGACGGGATTGTGAGCATGCTGCAAAAGATAAGGGCTGGTCTCATGGATCAACCGATTTGTATGTTGATACGCATCTTCCGGCATACGCTTCTTCTGACTATCTGACATTGTTCCTCTCCGCAGTAATCTTTTTTTATCAGGTCTCTCACAACAAGTCTTTGTTGATTGTACGACACCGGACAGGAAAAGAAAAAAGAGAACAATACGTCTTGCATGAGATAAGGCATTGAGGGTATTTCTCTGTTTTTGAGGGTTCATTGATGAATTCCAGAGCATTCCTCCCATCCCTCCCACTTTCTTTTCCAAGTGTAACATATCTATTTCCAATGTACAAGCATTTTTGTGTGGAAAAATATAAAAATAGTATGAATACGCCGAATCTGCGCCACTATCGTCTCTGGCGGAGGTTGCCAGGCAATTCTAGCAACCTCGCGTTGCCGTCTGCTTACGCCTCTTTCGCTTCTGTGCCAATAAATACTGCATCTGGCTGACATGTTCGCGAAAAATCGTCCGTAAGAGGGTACGTCTAGCGTATGAAAGTGAGGCTTGCAGCAAGATTTTCTCTTTTCTCATCTGCGGCCACTGCCACTGCTGCATTTCACATTTATTCTGCTGTAACGCATCCCTCAGCAACCGGGGATTATCGACGCGATCCTGCAATGTGCAGATCATGGCATGGCGCTGGCGGGCTGGGAGTTGCAGCACAACACCAACCACCTCTTCCATACGCCCTCGAACCGCTTCTTGCTGTTCAACGACCTCCGCAGGATCAGCCATCCCCTCGCCCGGCGAGACGAGCAGTTTGCCACTATAGATCTCTCCCTCTTCGTCCTCCGGCAATGGCTGCGCGGGCCACTTCTGCCGCCGCGTCATATCCACAATTTCGCTGTACACGATGCGGCGAATATATGCCTTTGGATACATGATCTCTTTCTTTTCAAGCGCATGCCAGAGCTTAATACGGACGAGTTGGATTAGCTCGTCGATCTCCAAATCGCGTACCGCTGCTCGTATCAATGTTGGGTCCAGAGCAACATGCTCTCTCACTACGGCGCCAATAAAGCCATCATATTGCGCCAATATCTCTTCAATTCGGACGTTCTCTTCGTATCTCAGTAGCTCGTCTCGTTCACCAATGAACATGTTCTTCCTCCTGAGCTATACACGCTTCCTGCATTACGCCAGAATGATAACGCTGTTTCTTTACGATAGTATTAACTGTAGCGCACAATGTGTGAATCAACGTTGCCCCGCTGTGCCATTTTTCTGTCACAACTGAATCTTCCCCGTTTCGTAGCCGCGCGACTTTATCGCGCTCGTGGTACATTTGAGCAGGGTGAGCGATGCGCGACTGTATCGCGCGACTACGAACTACTTTATCGATATCAAGCGGCACGTGCGTTGAATTTGGATGAACGCGAGTCGTACAATTGAAAGGGAGAAATGTGAGGGAGAGCAGGGAAAAGGTTTTGAGAGCTGTCCTTATTGAGCGTTACCGCGCGGTGGCGTCGCACTGTCACGCCACCATGCCCAGGAACGTGGTCAGAGTAGCAGGTGATCAGATTCTATGCTTATGGACACACCCGAAAACTATTACACTATTTTAGGTATTCCGATCGATGCTGATAGCGATACCGTAAAGCGAGCCTATCGACAACTGGCTCGCCGCTTTCATCCTGATCTGGCCGGGCCGGAAGGTGCCATTGAGATGAAGCGGATCAATCGAGCCTACGACGTATTGAGCAACCCTGAAAAGCGCCAGCAATACGATACCATCATTGGCGGCGTGATCGATCTGCGCCAGGGACACACGCGCACTCGTCCACAGCGCTTTGATAATGCGGACGACCTCGAATTTTCCGGCCTGAATATCTTCAGTACGCGCGGCCCGCTCCGGGCTGGTCCCGTCATTCATAGTGGGCTGGGCGTCGTTTCTGCCCTCAGCGGTATCCCGACCGTACAGGGTACACGCATCGCCGCCGGTTCGCTGGATGGGAAAGGGATGCTCTGGCATCTCACCAATGGTCA
>JAICIM010000016.1 GCA_025928885.1 Ktedonobacteraceae bacterium
ACATTGAATTGAAACTGATCGCGATGCCCAAACCAGCCCGCTATCGTTGGCTGCAACGCCTGGATCAAGCCCTCGCGAATGTAGACAAAGGCCAGCCCCGGCCCACCCATGAGCCATTTGAGAGTCCCGGTGACCAGCACATCGATATCCATCGCATCAACATTGAGCGGCACCTGCCCCGTCCCCTGATAGTCATCAACCAGGACATACGCTCCGTGCTTATGCGCGATATCAGAGACGGCTCGAATATCCTGAATATAGCCGCTTGTATAGCAGACGCGCGAAGTCGCCACCAGAGCCGTTTTCGTATCCACTTCGGCCTCAAAGAGATCAACCGGAACATAGATGCGATCGGGACTCTTGACAAAATGGCATTCCACGCCCAGGCGTTCTTTTGCGAGCCATTGATGACCCAGCGTTGGAAAATCCATATCGGACATCACCACTTTATTGCGGGTCGTGTAATCGAACGCCGACGCAATGGTGCTCAAGGCCGTAGAGACGTTAGGAGCGATGGCGATCTCATGGACCTGAGCACCGATTAAGGCGGCAAACTTCTTGCGGGCCTTCGCAATCTCACCCAGCCAGATGTCATACCAGGCATGAGCACCCCACTCATTCCACTGTCCCATAAATTGTTCGATGCCCTGCATAGACCGTACCGATAACGCTCCTAGCGAGCAGCTATTGAAATAGGTCTTGCGTTGCAGGATCGGAAACTCGTCGCGATACGCGAGCAGCTCCGGGTGTTCGATAGCAGGAGGGACAGGATATTGCATCCTGGATTCACCGAGAGACATGCGGCTTACTCCTTCGACTTGGTTTGTCTAATGACAACGCCTCAGTTACCAACAGCGTGCATTAATCTTCCTTTATTGTAACAGAGGTCAACGAAAATTCACATCCCCCTGTTTGCACCGCTAGCGCAGTGTTTCAACCGATTGCGCCAGCAAACGAGCGGCAATCTCCACCTCGTCATCAGTAGACCAGCGACCAAGCGTGAGGCGCAACGCTCCAATAGCCCGCGCCGACGAGAGACCCATCGCCAGTAAGACCGCCGATGGTTCCGTCAGCCCCTCATGACAGGCCGAACCGGTAGAGCTGGCGATCTGAGGAGTCGCGGCCAGCACCTCCTCGCCAATCACCCCAGCGATGCTCACGTTCAACGTATTGGGCAGGCGCTCGGTGGTATGCCCATTGAGATGCACAACACCCGGCAGGTATTGCACCAATCGCTGCAACAATAGATCGCGCAGCCGCTGAAGGCGCAACCGACTGCTCTCCAGCTGCTCATAGGCCAGCACAGCTGCCATGCCCAGCCCCACGGTAAAGGCAACATTTTCTGTCCCCGCGCGGCGACCTCCCTCCTGTCCCCCGCCATAGATAGCCGGTTCAAGCGGTATTCCCTGCCGCACATACAATGCGCCAATCCCTTTGGGCGCATACAGCTTATGCCCGGCCACCGTCAACAGATCCACGCCCAGTTCGGTAACAACAGTTGCAATCTTGCCGACCGATTGCGAGGCATCCGTATGGAACAGCGCCCCGTGTTGATGCGCAATCTCAGCAAGCGCCGCCAGCGGTTGCTGCGTCCCCGTTTCGTTGTTGGCATGCATTATCGAGACCAACACCGTCTGCTCGTCAATAGCGGCCTCCAGATCGACCGGATTCACGCGACCATCGCGATCAACCGGCAGATAGGTGATACGAAAGCCGTGCAGGCGCTCCAGAGCGCGACACACATTGAGAACGGCAGGATGCTCCGTCACCTGCGTGATAATATGGTTGCCCCGCTGAGCCAGCGCTGCGCCACGAATAGCTAGCGTATCGCTCTCCGAGCCGCAACCGGTAAACACAACCTCGGTCGGATCGCATCCTAGCAGTTGTGCCACCTGATCGCGGGCCGTTCCCTGCGCCTGACGCATCGCCTGCCCATAATAATGCGAGCTGGATGGATTGCCAAAGCTGGTCGCAAGATACGGCAACATAGCCTCAAGCACCGCTGGATCAACCGGCGTGGTGGCATTATAATCTAAATAGATTGGATTTCCCTGTAATCCCGGGTGCGTTTTCATGATCTGCGGCTCCCTCTAAGCTGATCGAGAAAAATCTCTCCCATTGATGAAACGAAAATAGAGCATCTCCCGCCTCATTGTCAACCTCAACTGCTATTTTGGGCAGAAAAAACAGGCTCTTACCGATCTTTCAGTAAGAGCCTGTTACTCAAGTAAGCATCTATTCAGCGTTTAACTAGCTGACAAATTTGGCGGCCAGCTCGCGGGCTGACGGTTCTACCAGGACAGACCCGTCAGGGAAAATGATCGTTGGAACGCTGCGTACGCCTCCATTGACCTTGACAACAAGCTCTGCCGCTGCGTCGTCTTCCTCGATGTTAATATAATCGTAGGAAATCCCGTGCGCATCAAACCAGCGCTTCGCCATGCGGCAATCGCCACACCAGGTGGTGGCGTACATTTTGATTTTTTCTCCAGTTTTGGGTGTCTCTAAAGTAGAATCCAGCACAGATAGCTCCTTATAGGTGAGATATATACGTCTACTTTTTGTAACACCCACTCAAGGCCATCTATTCCCAAACTGGTTGTCCCCGTCATCGTGAACTATCGGTACTATTGATCAGCACGATTTTAATTTCGTTCACAGAGGAAGGGAGATGATCGGTGCCAAAGGGCAGGGTAATCTCGACGCTCTTCACGCCGGGTTGCCCGTTGAGAAAGGCCAACGCGGCCTGCGTTGTCGAGCCTTTCACAGCCTGGGGCCAGCCACTCATAGTATCCTGTGTCAACTGATACACCCAGAAGCCCTTGACGGTCGTACTCAAAAATACGATGCCGTTTTTGCCCGAATGGACCACTGGATTGCCGACCAGCGCTGGCGTCCCCTGCACTTTATAGGCGCTGCCCAACACCTGTACAGCGTCCTTCTGCAAAAGCTGAGTAGCAAGTTGGGTCACGGTCGTCCGATTATACACGATGGCATTGCCAGTCACATTGACCGTCACATTTACATGATCGGCCCGCGCACCAACCGGCTCGCTGGCACTATCCTTGACGGTATAGGTTGGCGCAATCGCAATCGTCTCGCCGGTCGTCAATTGTTGCTGAATCTTTTGTAACGCTTGATTCTCCAGGTGCGCAACCAGCTGATTGCGTACGTCGTCCAGATCATTCTGGGCAACGACCGTGACCTGCTGAGCATCAGAACCGCCAGTGAAAGGGCCAGTGTTTTTTAGAGCGACCCCATTTGCACAGCAGGGACCATCGAGCGAGTGCGCTGAAATATTGCCCACGCCTCCCTGTTTTACGGCAACGGCATCGCCCGCATTCCGACCATTTTGCCCATCCTGGCGCGACGGCACCAGCACATCTTGCGTCAGCCGTATCTGGACGCCGTTTTTGCTGGTAAAGATGGTTTGTGCGGAGACCGTCACGTCATTATTACTGCTGTTCACAAACTCGATGGTTCCCTGTGCCACCGCCCCACCCGACGATTGAGTGCCGGTGGTTGCAACCGTGCGACTATCGCTGGCAGAAGCCGAGATTTCACGGCTGGGGATAGTGTGCGTTGCCAGATCTGGCGCTTTGACCTGCGCGGATGTGGTCAGCACATAGCTCTCCTGCATCGTCTTGCTCTGAGCAATCACAGAAATAGTGGCAACAGCCGGCGTTCCCAGCAGAGGAAAGCCAGCCGGGAAAATATTGATGCCGATCAGGCGCGGCACAAGCAGCACAAGCAGCAAGAGGGCGGGTATCGCCATCATCGCCAACAGACGCCCGGAGAGGCGTTTATGACGCGGTGGCGCTGGCTCCTCAGTAATATGCGGCGGCTGACGGATGCTATCCGTTGTGCGTGCCTTCGCCCCGGCTCCGCGCAAGGCAACCGGCGCGTCAACATCGCGTCCACGCCGGGGCATCACAATCGGGGCCGGCTGCTCGGCTGGCGAGAGGACGCGGGTGCGGCGCTGACGTGGTGGATAGGGAACAACTGGTGCTTCAAACGGTCCAGGGGTCGTTTTCTCGCGGCTGGATGTTGTCGGCCCTTTGATGGCGGCAAGAAATGCGCTGCGCAGCTCGGCAACACTACGATAGCGCTCCTCAGACCGCTTCGCCATCGCCATCCGTACCACCGTATCCAGCTCCTGCGGGATCGAGACATCGTGATCGCTGGGCGCAGGAATAGGCGAGTGCATCTGCATCTGGATCACAGCGATATCATCGGGATCATTATAGGGCAGCTCTCCCGTGAGCAACTGATAGAGCAGCACGCCCAGCGCGTAGATATCGGTCTGAGGAGTGACGACGCCGCGTGTCTGCTCCGGGGCCATATATTGGGGCGTCCCCGGCACCTGATCAAGCGGGATGGGCTTGCCTATCTTGCCCGTATCCTCCATCTCATCGGCACGCCGCCCATTCGCCGTACGAGCGCTGGTCGGCGAGGTGCGCACCAGGCCAAAATCTGCCAGATAGACATAGGGCGCACCGGTACGACGTAGCTCCAGCAGGACATTCGACGCCTTGATATCTCGATGGATCAACCCTTCCTCATGTGCATATTCAACTGCATCCAACAGTTGCTGGTAGATGACGGCGACCTCAGCAAGATCAGGCAGGCAGCGTCGCAGATAGCTGGTCAGCGTGCCGCCGTCGATAAAGGGCATCACCAGATAGAGAATACCGCCCGCATCGCCAAACTCGATCAGGGGTAAGATGTGCGGGTGATGAAGCCGCGCCACAGTGCGTGCTTCACGGGCAAAGCGGCGACGCATATCGCGGTCAGTCGCGAAATCACCGAGAATGACCTTGATTGCCACGCGTCGCCCAAAAGCGGTTCGCTGCTTACCCTCATAGACAGCCCCCATGCCACCCACACGAATACGTCGAATGACATCATAATTGCCAAGCTGCTTGCCTTCCAGAGACAGCATCGCGTGCATCTATCCTTTCCGCCAGACGCGCTTCCGAGTATCCGGGTCGCAAAACCAGAAGTAGAACAACCACATCAGCCTACAATATCACACCCTGTCTAGAACATAAACCCGAATACGCGCCTCGATGGGGCAAAGGCAGATGTAATCGCGAGTGTGCCAATGCTCCCATTGCCCGGCACGGCGGTTGCGCCATCCGTGCCGGAAACTGAATTGATCGTGGGAGTAACGGCAGGCGGGTTGGCGCTCCCCGACAGGCCCGTGATCGATTGCACCTGAATGGAGATCTGGGTCGGATCAGCTGGCAGGACATCGCCCCCGCTGAACTGCACCTTATTGATCCCTTTCTGCCCCTGAAGCAGCGCCGTCGCATCCTTGACCGACTTGCCAGCTATCTGCTTTGCCAGCGCCTGTTTCTGTGCATCCGTCAACTGGTAGGCCCAGACTCCCTTCGCATCCACAATAAACGAGACCATGCCATCTTTTGGTGTCTGCGGCTTCATCGTCGTCTGCATCCCGCCAACCAGTGCATAGCCAGTTCCCAGGTTGCTGTCCACCTTCTTCTGAAGTTGTCCCTTTACCAGATCCAGCATTTGCTGCCGATTATAGACCGTCCCGCTGCATTTGACTGCGACAGTGACAGTGGCTTGCGGGACGTTCGTCCCCTTATCTCCCACCGGTTGATCGGTACTCGAACCCACATCGCACCGCGCCCCATCCATCATCTGTTCCCCCGCCGCCATCTGCTTCTGCACGCCGCTCCATGCCTGCTGGACCAGTGGCTGCTTCAGCGGATTGACTACAGCATCCACATCCCCCTGCTGTACAAACTTATAATCTTTCGGATCTTGGCCGCCAGTAAACGCGGTATTATTGACGACAGTAATGAAATTCTGGTTTGTACAACAGGTCCCACTGATCGCCTGCGCAGGAAGGTTGCCAGCGGTTCCTACTGTGGTTGCATGTGCTGAAACTACCCCACTGCCAAAAGAAACCCCTGGCACTGCTGCTGGAATGACCAGCATGGTATTCGTCACAATCACCACGCCACTCGCCTTTTTAAAAGTGGTTCCGGCTGCAACCGTAAATGGTGAGGAAGAGCCGTTCGTAAACGTCAGCTTCCCGGTCGCGGCGATGCCCTGGGTCAGATTGTGGCCGCTGGCGGTCACGGTTTTCTGCTGCTGAGCGGTTTGCGTCAACGTTCGGGCGGTGATCTGCAAGCGGGCGGCATCGGGGCTGCTGGCAACGCCGGTGATGACATAGCTATCAGAGATGACCTGATTCGCCGGCGTGATACTCACAGTAGCGGCTGCCTGCCCGGTTGGCAAGGCATGCGCCAGCATATCCCTGCTGCCAGGGAAGTAGGCCATCACACCACCAACAATCACCAGCGTCAACAACAGGAGCAGCAACACAATGAGCCAACCTCGCCCGCGTCTACGGCGTGGGTTGGGTGGTTTACTCCCCCCCTGAGCCGAACGCATTGGCGGCGGTGCTGTGCCGCTATTGGCCCGTTGAGAGGTTGCCGCTCCCGCTGCCACCAACCCTGCAACACCAACGGCTCCTGCCGCTCCCGCTGCCAGCGTACCGCTCGAACGGGCTTTGCTGGCACGTGCGGGTGTCTGTGCAGGCTCCAGTGTTTTTGGATCGAGCTGCACGGTTGTACGCGCACGACGCGCCGGCAATTCGATGGGCAAAGGACCGGCTCCGCCATCATCATCGATCGATGGTTTGCTCTCAGCGGGCGGTAGTGGCCGACTGGCTGGCTTAGAGGTGGCTGCCTGGGATGCTGCCGGCGTCGATGGAGGAGGTGCGAGCATATCGTCCTCGTCATCAAGGTCATCTTCCGACAACGAAAACACGCCAGTATTGCCCATTGTGTTCGACTGGCTCGCTGGCGTTTTCGCTGGCAAGTCATCCATAGCACGTGCCGCAGCTGCTCCTGCTAGCCCGCCCATCACAAACGGCGCGGCTGAAGATCCTGAATCTTCCTCCTCGTCTTCCTCTTCCTGAGCCGATGGAGCACTATTAGCGCTCAACGCGCCTCCACCGTTCACCGTTCTGCCTCGTCCAAACAAACCTTTCTTCTGGTCAACGGGCAGTTCTTTCTCCTCTTCTAATGCCTGCTTATAGCTTTCAAGCGATGAATAGACCGTAAAACGCCGCTGCCGGGCATACTCTGCCGGTCCCTGACCGAGCGGCGCAATAAAAATGATTTGCGCCTTTAACCTGCGGCGCATACTTTTTAAATCCTCAAAATCGACTGGACGCTGAAATGCTTTATTCTGCTGCGTGGGCAATACAACTGCCACTTGCTTACGACCAAGCTTCTCGTGTGTCAGTATAGCGGCCAGCACGCTTTTGCGATCATCGTTGGGTGAGACATAGATGATACCGATATTCTGGCTACGCGGATCATTCATCCCCAACAGTTCCGAACCATTTCCTTGTTTCATGGTCGCATCCCTCTGCCTCCCTTGAAGTAGCGCTTTTTCACTTCTGGTGTCATTTTACACTATTAAGTCGGAATCTGAAAGACCTGTCGGAATATTTTCTTGCGGTTCGATAGCCTTTATCTGCTCGTGCGGAGAGAAGACGATGAAAGAAATGTGGGGCAGGATCTGCTCCGAGGGAGGGGCCATTCGGAAACCAATCCCGCCTGATCCACAGTGAGGGGCCAGCCAGCAGGCGAAGATGGACCAACCTGCCGCCAACATTTCTCCTACCCCTTCATTAACACGTTTAAAAACATCTCATGTTATACACTGTCCGTTTGCCTCCAGACTCTCCAGCAGACGCATCCGTCTGTTCCGCTTATTCGTTTAAACGATCATGCCTGCTCCTTTTCACAGTCAGTGGCCTCTTTTTCTTTCTTCTGACACTACTTGAAATGAACGAGACCTCCAACTTTTTGTGCGTTTCGGCCTATGCGTCCCCTGATTTCGCCCGCCACACTACTGTACAGAGCCGGGTGGACTCTCTGCATCACCGCTGGCATGTTCATCATCCTTCCCCTCATCCATTCTCTCGCCCTGTCCCGATTGTGGACAGGGCGCTATCTGAGACAGCCCGGGGTCATCAGGAGACGGCGAAGGGGGACGAAAAAAGAGTTGCTGGGGATGAGAAGAGCGTGCTGGCGGAGAGAGCAAGGCCGCGCGAGCATTTTCCCAGAACTGAGTCGCATCAGAGAAACGCTGCTCCGGGTCATCAGCAAGCGCCGTTAAGATGACCGCATCGAGTTCGCGTGGCAGCAGCGGTTGCAGCAGGCTTGGCGACAGAGGCGGCTTGAGTGGTTCCTGTGGCCGCAAATCGAGCAACGTACGCCTGAAAGGAAGACGACCGGTGCAGAGTTGATAGAGGATCACTCCCAGCGCAAAAATGTCGCTAGCGGGCCGCACCTGGCCGCGCAACTGTTCGGGAGCCATATATGGGAGCGTGCTGCCACGAGCATAGGTATAATGGGCGGCGTCAAGCTCCACAGCCAGCCCAAAATCGCTTACCACCACCTGTTCAGTATCGTCAGGCAGGATACGAAACAGCACATTCAGCGGCTTGAGATTGCGATGCATAATCCCATGCTCATGCGCATACGAGATAGCACTACATAACTGGGGAAAGATGGAGAGAATCGCGCTCAACGGATAGGGCTGGCCGGGGTTCAGGCGCTTCTGGAGATCGCCGCCCTGAGCATATTCCATCACGATATATGGGACCGTCTGCGTCTGATCAATCACCTCTGATGCGAGGTCACCATAGATGTGTAGGATGTGGGGATGATGCCACTGCTCAATGCGTGTGGCCTCCTGCCCAAAGCGGTCGAGTACCCTCTGGTCAAGCTCATCCGGCTTAATAACCTTCACGACCACTTCGCGCTTCTCCAGTTCATCCCAGGCCAGACAAACCTCGGCCATTCCCCCACTGCCCAGAAACCCTTCCAGCCGATAGCGCTGGCCCAGGTGTTCGATAGCGTGTCCGTATCGCCACAGTTTCATGAGGCAGCCTTCCATTCATAATACATAAAGAGTTTTTAACAGGCTTTTGCTGTGAGACAGACGATAGTGAGAATAGTTGATAGAAAAATTATTGCATGGAGAAGGGAAAAAGGCAAGGTTTTTGCAATAGACATAGAAAAAGTCTGCGACGAGATCGCAAAATTGGACGGACATCGCAGGTTTTTTGGATGTGCAACGCAGCAATAACAGCAAGAAAAAACAGAGCATGGAACAGGAGAAGTCCCATGCTCTGCCATCATAACAAGCGTCCCTCGTTACCAGAAAGGAGGTAGAACCTGCGTTCAGGTTGTCCCAGGAAAAATGTGCGATCCTTACCACTGCCCTACTCTCTAGTATCGACAATAGAAATGAGTTTCGTAGTTGCGCGACTTTATCACGCTGGTACACCATTCACAAAGATGCCACCCGGCGCGATAAAGTCGCGCAACTACGAAACTCATTACAACGCTCGTTCCTCTATTGAGGGCCACCCACCATGTGTGGATGACCCTCAACGAGCATATGTTTATGGGATCGTGCAGCTAGCGAGGTCCGGCACTGCGAACCGACTCGGTGGTCAAGGTGAACTGGGTGAAGTTCTTCTTGAACAGTTCGGCTAACATCGTGGCCTGACGATCGTAGGCGTCTTTATCTGCCCAGGTATTGCGCGGAGATAGGACGCTGGAAGGCACATCCGGGCAGGATGTGGGCGAGAGCAGGCCAAAGATCGGATCGGATACCATCTCCGCCCTATCAATATCGCCGCTGATGGCCGCCTTAACCATTGAACGCGTGTAGTTGATATTGATGCGCTGCCCCACGCCGTATGGTCCGCCGGTCCAACCCGTATTAATCAGATAGCAGCGAACATTGTGCTTCTCGATTCGCTCACGCAACAGATTGGCATATTCGCCGGGACGCAGCGGCAAGAAGGCTGCTCCAAAGCACGAGCTAAACGTCGCTTGCGGCGTTGTGACGCCCGCCTCCGTTCCTGCCAGCTTACTTGTATAACCGGACAGGAAATAGTACATCGCCTGCTCAGTTGTCAGCTTCGAGATCGGTGGCAGCACACCAAACGAATCGGCTGAGAGGAAAATGACCGCCTGGGGATGCCCGCCCATGCCATCCTCAACGACGTTCTCGATAAAGTCAACCGGATAAGCAATACGCGTATTCTCAGTCAGCGAGTCGTCCTCGTAGCGGGGATTGCGCGTCTTTTCATCGAGCACTACATTTTCGTAAACAGCGCCAAAGCGAGCGGCGTTCCAGATCTGCGGCTCGTACTTTTGCGAGAGGTTGATGCACTTGGCATAGCAACCGCCCTCAAAATTGAAGACGCCATTTTCGCCCCACCCGTGCTCGTCGTCTCCGATCAAGCGCCGCGAAGGATCGGCAGAGAGGCTGGTCTTACCAGTACCAGAGAGGCCGAAGAACAGCGCCACATCATTGGCTGGACCAACGTTGGCGGAACAGTGCATCGACAGCACGCCCTGGGCAGGCAAGATGAAGTTCAGCACGGTAAAGATCGACTTTTTCATCTCACCGGCATACTCCGTCCCGGCGATCAACACCAGTCGCTCCTCAAAATCGATAATAATAGCGGCATCAGAACGGGTTCCATGTACACGAGGATTCGTGCGGAAATGAGGAACACACAGGATGGTAAAACCTGGACGCTCGCTGGTCTGATCGCTCTCATTGGCACGCAAAAACAACTGACGTGCAAAAAGATTGTGCCAGGCCAGCTCAGTAATCACCTGCACCGGCATCCGATAGCGCGGATCAGCACAGGCAACAGCATCAAGAATAAAGACATCCCGACCCTGCAAATAATCGGCTAGACTACGGCGAACCACCTCAAAAGTTTCAATAGACATCGGGTGATTATTTTCACCCCACCAGATTTTAGCAGTATTTTCAGGGGTAGAAACTATAAATTTATCCTTAGGAGAGCGCCCTGTATGTACTCCGGTTGTTGCAGCAAAGACCCCATTCGACGCAAAAACGCCTTCTTTGCGCTCCAGCGCACGTTCGGCCAGCACAGCAGACGGCAAATTCCAGTTGATCGTACCGAGATTTACCAGCCCGTAATCCTCCAGAGCCTTCCTACTCATCATCATTGTCATTTTATTTATTCTCCTTTGGGGCATCTTATTTATGAGCGCACATTCATTCCACAACGGCGATGGTGCAGCATACTCTCCCTGGAGTATGCAATGTTACGCTTGCCCCTAACCACCGTTAGTTTAATACAACTGACGCCGGAAACGCAACCCGAACAGCATAAAATATCTATAAAAGCAACAAAAAGAGATGCGATTGATAGTCCACCATGTCCCTCGCACATGGATTATTGTCCAACCTATCAATCGCACCCGGCGACAAACAATCCCCCTCATCCGAGCAAATGTCAGATGTTTCTGCTTGTCACAGAAAAAGACGCGAGGGTCATGCATAATTCGGCCATTGCTTTTTCATCTCTCAGCTCAGCATCATGAAAATCATGTACTTTCCTGATAACTAATGATACACTATAAGACAGAGAGATGGCAGCGAGCGCCGCTCCACATTTGACCGTGTTCAACTCATAGCCTTTTTTGAAAGGAGTGTGTGGCATGGCTCAGCGCCCTCAGCAAACATGGCAGCGATGGCCCGGTTGGTCAATGATCTCCGCAAACAATTATCTCGGCTTCACCCTCTGGTTTACCGGCCTGCATGGAACCGGCAAAAGTACCCTCGCCACACTACTCCAGGACGCCCTTACCCTGCGTGGACACAAAGTGGAGATCATCGATAGCAACACGCTCTCTTACTGGCTCCAACGAGAATTACATATCGATGAGACCATCAAGGGCGATCGCAGCCACATTCCCGGCTACGACGCTTTCGTTACATACCTCTGTACGATTCTGGCCCGTAACGGTGTGATCACGATCACCACATCTGTCTCCCCTTTAGAAGCTGCACGCAGCCATGCCCGCGAACATATCTCTCACTTTATCGAGATTTACCTCAACTGCTCGCCATCACGACGCCGCCAACGTCTGCATCAAAAAGAGGGCGAGATTTTTGTCAAAGATAGCCTGTATCAAGAGCCTGCCCGGGCAGAACTACGAATCGATACAGAAACAGAACTGGCCGAGCACAGCGCTCTCCGCATTCTCCTGTATCTGGAGGGTGAGGGCTATATCGCTCCCCTCTGGGACGAATTGCCTGCAACCGAAGAATTGGCCGCGATCAAAGCCCGCCTGCATCCAGTAGAATACCTGGAATAACAAGTTAAACACGTTTCATGAGGCATAAAATGATACATAAAACGCTGTGTTTTTGTATAAACACAACGTTTTCGCTAGTAATGTGGTATATATCGTTATTGCGCAACTACAATATGCCTGTCACCTGTTAGAGGGCCTGTACGTATGCAACAAACTGGTCGCCGCGATCAAACTCGTTGAGGAACATGCCGAAACTGGTAAAGCCGGGAGAGAAGAGCAGGATATCGCCGGGCCGCGTCAGAGCAACAGTGGCATCGAGCGCCTCTTTAAAGTTTGCGAACATCCCCCGCACAGGATTGCTCACTCCCTGCCGCTGCACCTCCTCCTGCATGGCAGGCACAAGCTCATCGGTGCCGGAGCCAGCAAGCAAAACCACATCGCGACAGTAGCGCACAATCGTTTCGGGCCATAGCTCCAACGGCAGATGCTTGGTGTTGCCTCCCGCCAGCAGCACAATCTGTTTCCCCGCAAACGCCTCAATACCAACGCGCCCTGCCACAGGGGTTGTACTGCTGCTATCGTTAATGAAATGCACGTCATCGCG
This sequence comes from Ktedonobacteraceae bacterium, assembly GCA_025928885.1. Classification (GTDB taxonomy): domain Bacteria; phylum Chloroflexota; class Ktedonobacteria; order Ktedonobacterales; family Ktedonobacteraceae; genus JAICIM01. Next base: position 12,754 of record JAICIM010000016.1, read on the forward strand.
CACGCGCACCTCCTGCAAGCGATGCGCGACGCCGCCAAACTGACGGACCGTGCGCGCAATGCTCTCGTCAGGGACGCCAAGCAGGCGTGCGGTGGTCGTTGCAAGCAGAATATTCTCAAGGTTATGGCGACCCTTTAAAGGCGTGTCGGTAAAGCGGAAGGGATCAACGCGCACATCGTCTCCTATCAGATCTGTGCGAGCGAAGCTGCCGCCGCGCTCGATGCTGGTAAACCAGACCTGCCCCGGAGCCTCCTCGCCAAAACGACGCGTCCAGGAATTGTCATAGTTGAAGATTGCCTGCCCCTGCGACGACTGGAAGCGAAATATGTTCGCCTTTGCCTCTGCATATTCCTCTATATCACGGTACGTATTGAGATGGTCGGGATAGATATTGGTCATCACCGCCACAGCCGGACTGATCGCATGAGGGGCGAGTCCTTCCAGCTGCCAGCTCGACAGCTCCAATACAACCAGCGTCTCCTCCGTAATCTGGGGGAGCAGCGAGAGCGTCTCCACGCCTGCTACGTTGCCGCCCAGCACCACGGGGGAACTGCCGTGAGCACGTAGTATCTCGTAAATGAGCGTAGAGGTGGTTGTTTTACCACGCGTTCCCGTGATGCCGATAATCTTGCCGGGACAGGCCAGAAAGAAGAGCGCAATCTCCATCTCTATCCGTGCTCCATGCTCTTGAGCCAGCAGGAGATACGGAGAGGAGCGAGGAACGCCAGGATTCCGAATGACAACATCAGCCCAGACAAAATCTTCCTTCCGATGCTGTCCAAGCACAAACTCTATCGGTAGCCCGGAGAGAGCCTGCACACTGGGAGCCAATACATCGGGTGACTTCATATCTGTCACCCGCACGCTGGCCCCTTGCCGGGCTGCATAGCGGGCCGCAGCCATCCCCGACCCTTGCAGTCCCAGTCCCATTACCAGTACACGCTTACCACGCAGATCCATAAATTGCAATCCTCATTTCGTCGGCATTGAACGCATCATTGTAGGTCTCCATAATAGCAGAATCGCGCACTGGAAACAAATATGACATTTGCACAAAGACAAGGAACCAAAAAAACTGTATAATTGAGGGGGGCGCAACCGTTTCATCTATCGTCCGCGTTATTTGTCAGCGCACGACCGCTACCAGATCTCTCAGAAATCCGGCAGCAGAAATGCAAGCAGCAGAAAATACCAGAGAGTATCTAGAAATATATGGTTATGCAGCCAGGACAGGTAGTGCAGCCTGAATATGTCTTTGAACATGTCTCCATTGGCATAGCAATGCTCGATGCCAGCGATCTGCATATTCGGTATATCAACCCTTACCTGAAATCACTCCTTGAGGAACCCTGGAGCTATCAGGACGTGATTGGATATAACGTGGACACGGTGGTCTCGCCCTCAGCGCTCACAGTTGTCCGTCCAATCCTGGAACGGGTTGCCGCCAGCGGAGAGCGCAGCGAACAGGCCGAAGTTCCCTATGAAGGCTTTCTACAATCTAGAGGGCGCACCTACTGGCGCGTTATCATTGAACGCATCCCGGCGCTGCCAACCCTCGCTCAGGAAGAGCGCGAGGACGGCCCGGCGTTGTTAATTACTATTGAAGATGTCACCGAAACCGTCCGCGCCCGCATTTATCAGAATGCTATTCATCATATATCGGCGGTTATCTCCAGTCCAACAGCGCTCCCACAGGTACTGGATCGCATTTTACAGGCGATTCAGGAAATGGTTGGGGCCACGCGTTGCGCCGTCATCCTGGCCGACCAGCAGAGCACGGATGCCCATATCCCTGGCTATGAAGAGCCATCACAACTGCCAGCCGAACCCGCCCGCAGCACCCGCATCGTCGCGTATAAAGGGCTGTGGACGCAGGACTGGCATCCACCCGTCACAGAACGAACGCTGCTGGGTCGCGCCGAACAGGCCGGGCATGCTCTGATTATCACCGATACGCGGTTAGCCCCTGAAATCGACCTGCCCTTGCTCGACGACGAGGGCAGATCCACGCGTCCCGGCTCCGTCCTCTGCGTTCCCATCTTTGAACCATACCATGCAGTAGACGTGAAAGATGATGGTCAGGATTCAGCCCACAGGCAGGTCGTCCTGGGAACCATCGAGGTCTATCATCGCAGAACGCGCGGCTATCCAGCGGAAGAAGTACGCTTGCTGGAGCGGTTTACGCTTCAGGCCGGGCTGGCGATCCATAATGCTCGTCTCTTCCGCAGCGTGGACCGCTGGGCGCGTGCAGCCAGCCGACAGGCCCATCAGAAAGAGAATATGATGCAGGCGATCCCCGATGGGGTCGTCATCTATGATCCTCGCTGGCGCGTTGCCGACGCCAATCACGCCGCCCGTCAGCTCTTTGGCTGGAGCGACGATATTATTGGCACACCTATCGCCCAGGCTCTGGCACAAAGCAGCACAACCCTGCTGGCAGACTTTATGCACGCTCCCGATCTGGTAATCGAGCTTGAACGGCGTGCCTTAGCGGGACAGATCGATGAATTCAAGATAGTCAGCGCGAACGAGCAAACCTCCACACTGCGCTGCTCCTACACGCCGATCCGCGACGATTTTGGGGATATCTTCGCATTTATCATTGTCTATCACGATGTCACCGAAGAAGTGGCGGCCCGCGAGCGGATCGAGGCGCAGGTGATCGCCCGGACCGCCGAGCTGGCCCAACGGAACGAGGCGCTCCAGCAGACCAGGGCCGCACAGGAGCTGACCAACGCACGTCTGGCTCTGCTGCTTGAGCGGCTTCCATCGGGCGTTATTCTGGTTAACGCCGAGAACAACACGATCTCCATCATCAACGAGCATGCAGCCCATTTGCTCTGTCGGATGGGAGCGCCAGGAGAGGAAGCCCAGGACCTCCCGGACGAAGCGATACAGCGCTATGTCGGTCTCAATAGCGAACCCATTTTTCGCGCCATCCCGCTCTACAGCACATCCGGCGCTCACGTCCCGTATGAAGAGCGGCCACTGTATCGCGCCCTCAAAAATGGCGAGGCCAGCGAAGCAGAGATGCATGCCTTCACTGTAGACGGCCAGATATTACATCTACTCGCCAATGCCGCGCCGGTGCGCACAGCTGGCGGCACAGTCAGTAGCGCGGTGTTAGTCCTGCACGACATCAGCACGATGAAGACGCTGGAAAGGTCGCGCGAAGATTTCTTTACCACGATGGCCCACGAACTCAAAACCCCTCTGGCAAACATTCGCGCCCATCTCAGCGCCCTACTGGCCCGCGATCTACAATGGTCGGTGGAGGAGCAATATGACTTCTTACAAACAGCCGACGAACAGGTCGATCGGTTGGTGGGCATGGTTAACCACTTTCTCGATGCTTCACGGGTCGAGGCCGGGGCGCTGCGGCTGGAACGCGAGGCGATCATCGTACCGGAAATGCTCGAAGATCTGCAAGATCGGCTGGAAGCGCTCATCTCATCCTCACAGCGCGAACTGAAGATCGAGTGCTCACCCCATCTGCCTGCAATCCTGGGCGACTACGAGCTGATTATGAGCGTGCTGACAAATTTACTGAGCAACGCATTTCGTTATGCGCCAGAGGGTGATAGCGTCCTGCTTGGAGCCAGAACCGTCTTCGAGCCAGAGACAAAAACGCCAACTGGTGTCACATTGAGCGTAACGGACCGGGGACCGGGCATGACAGAAGAACAACAAAAAGAGGTCTTCATGCGCTTCAGCACCTTCGCCGCCCTGAGCCGTCCGGCGCTGGATCGACCGGGACAACCGGCAGTTGAGCGGCGACGAGGCACGGCCCGTTGGAGTCCCGCCACCGGCCTGGGACTCTACATCAGCCGGGGCATCGTTGAAGCTCATGGCAGTCAATTTATCCTCAAGAGCAGTCCAGGGCAAGGAGCGAGCTTCTCTTTCACCCTCCCGATCTATACTGAAGAGAGGGATCGAAAAAAGAAAAAGCAATATCAGGACAGAGAAGCTACGCCAGAACAGTAGAGCCAGTTGGAGGGGTATACGATGACCACAACAGATAAAAAAGTGCGTATCCTTTGTGTGGAGGACGATCCACAGATGCGCACCTTCTTGCTAGCACAATTGAAGGCACGCGGATTCTACGCACAGGCAGTGCGCGATGGAGCACAGGCCATCGAACTTGCCGCCATCTTCCAACCGCAACTGGTGCTGCTCGACCTCTCGCTGCCATCGCTGGATGGATTGAGCTTTTTGCGACGCCTGCGCGAGTGGAGTGGCGCACCCGTTATCATTCTCTCGGCCCATGACGAAGAGCCGGTGAAGATCAAAGCGTTGGATCAGGGAGCCGACGACTATCTGACCAAACCGTTTAGCTTAAACGAACTGCTGGCCCGCGTCCGTGTCGCCCTGCGGCGGGCAGAAGAGACGGCACGACTCCGCAACAGCGCAACCGGCAGCGAGGCCCAGCGCCCGACCTATCGCACAGGAGGCGAGAACGGGCTGATCGTCGATTTCGCCCGCCGCAGCGTGCGCTCAGGCGGTCAGGAGGTCCATCTCACCCCAACCGAATACGATCTTTTGTGCGAACTGACCAAAAACGCTGGCAAAGTGTTAACCCATCGCGAGCTGCTGCAAAAAGTCTGGGGACCGGACTACAGCGGCGAAAACACCTATCTGCGCACCTTCATCCGCCACCTGCGCCGCAAACTGGAGCCAGATCCCTCTCAACCGCGCTTCTTGCATAACGAACTGGGCGTCGGCTACTACGTTCCTCTCCCCGATCTCGACGCCGTATAGAGTTGCAACCAGGCAAGGAGACTACGAAATTCGCAACGAAAAACAGAAATTCACACATTTTTCACATGAGAAGGCAAATCTTCACGCGATTATCACCGCAAGTCAGGTATACTATCGGCAGAGGTGAAGGGGTGGAAAAGACCATCGCTCGCCTACCCGTCGCACCGGCGGCACATTTACACAGCAGAATTTTAAGAACGCATAGCAGAAACAGGTTTTCGGACATGCACGAGCAAGAAGCTGTGGACACGGGGCCGGGCAACGGCGATATGAGTTTGTTACAGGGTGCAGCACATGAAGTGCATGTGTCTGGACACCCAACTCAAGAAATTCTGGAGGGGACAAGCAGAACGATACAACGCATCCTGGTGGTCGAAGATGATCCCACGTTGGCAACCCTGGAATCTGAGATTTTAACGGCTCATGGCTACATCGTCGTCACCGTACATAGTGGAGAACTCGCCATCACCGCACTTCGTAGCGCGATTCCCGATCTTGTAGTGTTGGATCTTGAATTACCGGGCAGTATCAAGGGCTGGGAGGTCTTACAAATGTTGAGAGACACGGCCAGCATACCCGTTCTGGTAACCACCAGCGCTACAACGGCAGTGAGACAGCATATCCGTAGCCGAGGCGAGAGCAGGATCACCCTGGATCATCTGCCCAAACCGTACCCTATGCAGGCACTTCTCAAGCGTGTCAAGCGCATGTTGATGATAGCACCTCAATAATTGTGTCATTATCAGCCAAAAGGAGGTTCCATATGGACCGCAAAGATGATCGCGAAATGTTACGTAAGAGCGGCTTCGCCGAAACCGAGATGGATCAGCTGAGCAGACTCCGCCGCTATTATGCGGAAAAGGAGAAGCAGCAGGCCGCAATGGCTCATCGGCGCATGGAATTCGTCCGTTGGCTCGTCACGACAGGAAAACTGACCGATCAGATCGCTTCCTGAGAAGATAATATCAGCAGCGATGTGCTTGCGCCCTCCACGCATGCAAAGCTAAAGAGAGAGGCATCTGCCGCCCGTGTAGACCAGGCGACAGATGCCTCTCTCTTTAGCTTTGGTCAGGTCCAGGGAACCTCAAGAGGGTTGCAAATGCTTATTGCGCACCACGAGGCCATCAATCTCCTGCTCCAGCCTGTCGGTTTCCGCCACGTCCGACAGGAACTCATGGCGCGGCAAGCGAGCGACTGAGGCCAGGATCGTATTCACCAGGGATGGAGGAGGCTTAACGACCTCTAGCTGCAAAAACAGTTCATCGATATCATCCAATGGTGAAAGATCGTCATCGTCGTCATCAGTAAAGAATGGCTGGGGTAAATCCTTCATCTCGGTTCCCTTTACATCTAGAATACCTGGTACAACCTCTGGAATTAGCACGTATAAGATAAGAAGAGAGTTTCATTTCTCCAAGTATTCTTATCTCGTCCTTATCTACATAATAAGAAAGTTTGGAGAAAATGTCCAGTAGCGACAATGCCTTGCGCTTGTCGCCGTCTCCCTCCTCTTACCCCTCACCATTCATCCCAGGCCGTTACAGGATCGCCAGATTAGGAGAACTGAGCAGGCGACTGAGAAACTGATTTGCGGTCCGCTGATCGACTCGCTTCCCGATGCGGGCCATCAGGACATTGAATGGCTCCATGCTGACATTCGGCTCCGTTGTGGGATATTCCACAAAGCCGAGCGTCCCAAAGAGATGCGCAATCAATTCTCTATAACGATAGACGGAGATCCCCAGCCCTTCCGTATCCCAATGCCAGGAGAGGCCAATTGCAAACAGGATCATATCCTCCAGCGCATCCAACTCAAGGGCGAACGAGAGCATATTGCGGGCAATGCCCAGGCCGCGCCACGGGCCACTTACCTCAATAGCCACTTCATACAGGTTCTCGATGCCCTCCCACCACTCATCTGCGGGCGCAATCGTCACCTCACCAACAATCTCTCCCATCGTCGTATGAGCCACTGTCAGCGCACAATCGGGGTTTCTTGCGATGCTGAGCAGCAACTGGTGTTCGCGCTCAGGGAGGCGGGCAAACGTCTTCAGGCCGCTATCGGGTCGCAAGCGTTCAATCAGGGATGGTGGTGAAAAATCGCGCATCAGGATGGAGCCATGCTCCGTTTGCAGCGTTCTGGTTCGCGATGGAGCCGTCGTGGCGTCGCGGTTGAGATGCAAGAGATCGAACAGGCCAGCAAGCGGCGAACGCTGGCGAGGCGAGGGGAACGCCTGACGCACCGGCGGCGGCACGACAAGATGACGCACGAGCGCTGCGGTATGTCGATTGGTCGTACTGATCGACCAGCGACGAGGCTGCGGAGGAAAATCAGCGGCGCGATCGAGAAAGGTCGTGGGAAAGCTGGTCGCGGAGGATGCCTTCCCCATCAACATCTGCGCCGTCTCATCATACTCCTGCGCCGCCTGCCATGCGGGACGCCAGCGCTCGATCCAGGCGGGCGGCAACGCTTCTGGCACCGCCTGCTCAGACATCTCGGCCCACACCAGGCTCCAGGCTCGCGGCACCACGCGATAGAGATCATAGCCACCGCCGCCAAGCGCGACCCATAGCCCACCACAATAGGTATGTGCCAGCTGATGGGCCATTTTAATCTGCGCCAGAATGCCGCGCGTGGTGAGGCTCAGATGCGTCAACGGGTCCCAGGCGTGCGTATCGCAACCATGCTCTGTAATCAGCACATCGGGCGCAAAAGACGTAATCAATGGTGTGAGCAGCGCATTCATAACTTCAATATACGAATCATCCTCGGTAAACGGCTCCAGCGGCACATTCACTGCGTAACCACGACCACCACCTTTGCCCGTTTCTAGCACATCGCCAGTGCCAGGAAAGAGATAACGCCCCGTTTCATGCAAAGAGATGGTCATGACGCGTGGTTCATCATAGAAAGCTCGCTGGACGCCATCGCCGTGATGGGCATCGAAATCGATATAGAGAACTTTCGCCTCCGTCGCCTGCAACACATGCGCAATCGCTACCGCCGCGTCGTTATAGATACAAAAGCCCGACGCACGCTCGGCCCAGGCATGATGCAGTCCCCCGGAAGGATGAAAGACATGCAGAGGCCGCTCATTCTCGGCAAAAGCACCACCTTCTGGTAGCCCCATCACGGCGCTCATCGCCACCAGAGTTCCCCCGGCAATCGTGGCGGAGACCTCGTGCATATTGGGGACAGCAGGCGTATCGCCGCTGTCAAAGCCATAATGGAGGGCCAGCCGCGCTCGCTCCCGCTGCTCTTCCTGACTGGTCGCCTCTGTTACGGGTTCACTCAAGCGCTGGACGGCCTCGATATAATCGGCGGAGTGGGCCAGCTTTAGCTCATCAATTGTGGCGGCACGTACGGGAAGCAGTGTTTGTGGCTCATCGCGCTTCCACAGACCGGTTGTGGTCAACAGATCAAGCAGCGCCTCGATGCGAGCGGGCTGCATAGGATGATCGGGGCTAAAATTATAACACAGTTCGGCGGGATCGAACGCGATACGTACGCCGTGTGGTGTTTGCGAAACGGCCATGATTATTCTCCCTCAATCAGCGCATTGCCAAAAGAATACTGAATCCCCTCTTTTTGCAGGCGCATCAATAGAGGAGCGGGATTGATCGTACCCAGGCGTAGAGTCGCCACACGCGGGATACCATCATCCATTGGTACGGCCAGAATGCTGCGCACAGAGATATGCAGTTCGGCAGCCAGCAAAAGGGTACGAGCGAGAAACGACATATCGCCAAGCGGGAGGGCCAGATTCAATTGCATACCCGGTTCAAACGCGCCCATCGCACGTGACAGCGCCATCAATAAATCGCTACGCGTGACCAGCCCCACAAGAATCGCCTGCTGCTCGGCAAGCGACTGTTCCTGTTCCGCTTCATACTCAACGACCGGCAAATACGTTAAATTACGTTCAACCAGGATCTGGGCGGCGGCGGCAACACTGGTGGTTGGCGTCACGCGCACGAGGCCACGATGCATCACCTCTGCAACGATCCGCTCCTGCCACGACTGCTGTCCTACCGCTACCGGATTCTGGCGTGCAAGAGCTGCCTGGAGATCAATATCCTGGGAGGTCAAGACTCCCGCCAGCACAGGCTGTACCTTACGCCTCTCCGGGTCATCAGATTGAGGATCGCGTACAGAGACGGTTCGCGCTACAGGCAGATGGTGGAAATGGTGCTGACGGAACAGACTTATCGCACGAGCCAATGTATCATCAGGAGCCACCGTCACCAGTTGGGTTGTCATAATATCGCGTATAATCACAGTTTGCCCCCCAGTGTGCAGTAAAGAAAACAGAGTCCGCAACACTTCGCAAGGTTGCTCGTAGATAGAATAAGCCTACCCCAATCATAGCATATGTTGTCCCGTTGCTCCTATGTTCCTGGCTAACAGAACCGGACAGCATGTCCAGGTTGCCGAACCCTGGCAAAAGCGCCACAGAGATGTATACTAGCAACGTATCAAAGGTTCCCAAACGATCCAGGAGCAGTAGTCATTTATGCAGGAGACTTTGGAATGGAAGATCATAAAGATATGCCAACAATGCCACACCCACATACCCCGACAGAACACGCTACACCCACCTCACAGGACCTCCCAGCGCAAGCCGCAGATAACACTGAAGCAACTATCGATCCCAGCAAGACCATCGATACCCCCACAACTAATTCCACCGACGAGCCAACCGTAGTTCATCCCTCGACAGCAGCTGCGCAGCAGGAGGTAGTAGCAGAAGCCCCGGTGGAGGAGAGAGCAAGTGAGGCTGCAACGACGATCGAGCAACCAGTCGTTGTAGACAAGCTGGAAACCCCGGCTCCAGTTCAAGCAGCCAGCGTGGCGCGTCCATCAGCACTCCCATATATGAGCGTCGAGGATCTGCTCGCGCTGCAAATCGCCAGCGATCCACAAATCTCGCCGGATGGCAACCTGATCGCCTTCACAGTCCTGCAATGCCATGCAGAAGAAAATATTACGACAAGCGCTATCTGGCTCGTCAGCAGTGCTGGTGGGAAAAGCGCCTCGCCCTGGCAGATTACCAGCGGCGAATATCACGACTCGCAGCCGCGCTGGTCACCCGATGGACGCTCCCTGGCCTTTATTAGCGACCGCACTGGAACGGCTCAAATCTTTCTCCTGCCGCTCAGCGGTGGAGAGGCGCGTCAGTTGAGTTCGCTGGCCCAGGGGGTGAGCACATATAGCTGGCGACCAGATGGAGCTATGTTCCTGGCTCACAGTGCCTGGAAGCCCGGCGATGACCAGAGCAGCGATCAACCCAACAATGGTGCAGCCATCTATACCCGTCTCGATGCACACTGGGACGGCGACGGCTATAAACATGCGCGTCACCAGCAGCTCTGGCTCCTACCCTTAGAGGGCGATGCTATGCGGCTTACCTCCGAGCCGGTCGATCTGCTGCAATCCTGCTGGTCGCCCGATGGCCAGGAGATCGTTTTTGCCGCCAATCGCCGTCCCGATCCCGATCTCAGCGTGAGCATGGCGCTATGGGTGCTGACCGTCGCGACCGGGCAATTACGCCGCCTGACGCCAGAAGATGGGCTGGCCCAGATGCCCTCGTGGTCGCCCGATGGACAAAAAATCGCCTATCTCTATACAGCCGATCAGACCGAAGCCAGCAATATTGCGCCCTGGATCGTCTCGCCGGGCGGTGGTGGCATCGGTTATCCCGCCGTGACCGGTGCGGAGCAGTTGACCTGTCAGACATGGATTATCGACGAGCTACGCGAAGAATATCTCGCCCGCCCACAATGGTATCTTGATAGCAAAGCGCTGCTGGTCCCGGTGCAAGAGCGCGGTCAGTTGCATCTTCACCGGCTGGATCTGGAACAAAACACGCATACACAGATCACCAGCGGCAATGGACGCTATATCAGCGCACAGATCAGCAACGGTGGGCAACACATCGCCCTGGTACGCGCCGACTGGTTTACACCGGGGGATATCTGGAGCATGGAGAGCAACGGGCAGAATCTTCGCAAACTGACAAAGGTGAACGACACCTTGCTGCGAGGACGGCAGGTGGTTCGCCCCAAACGCATCACCTGGCAGGGAGCCGACGGACTGGAAATCGAGGGCTTTCTCTATCTGCCACCGCTCGCCGAAAATACACGAGCGCCAATGATCGTCATACCACATGGCGGCCCCTCACTGGCCTGGGGCGACGCTTATGTTCATGAGTTCCAGGTGCTGGCGGGACGCGGCTATGCGGTGCTGGCCCCGAATATTCGAGGGAGCGCGGGCTATGGCGAGGAGTTTTGCCGCAAGGTCCTCAACGATTGGGGCGGCAAAGACTTTCACGACCTGATGGCAGGCGTCTCCTATGTCATTGCCCACGAAGCCATCGATGAAAATCGCGTCGGCATCGGCGGCATCAGCTATGGTGGCTATATGACCAACTGGGCGATCACCCAAACAAACTTCTTCAAGGCAGCCGTGAGCCGCAACGGGATCAGTTCCCTGCTCACTGCCGGACTACTCTCAGATCAAACCATCTGGTTCCACCTGTCGATGGACAACGAGACCTTACAGCAGCAACGCTCTCCATTGACCTTTGTAGATACCATCGCCACGCCGTTATTGCTGCTGCACGGTGAGAGCGATCTGCGCTGTCCCACAAGCGAATCCACGCAATTGTTTGTCGCGTTACGCAAGCGCAAACGCACGGTCGAGTTGGTGCGCTATCCCTCCGCCAGCCACCTGATGGATTGGCCCCAGGTCGGACAGCCCCAGCAGCGTGTGGACCGCTTGCGCCGCAGCATCGAATGGTTTGAACATTTCGTTTAATACATAACAAAAGCTCCCTGCCGATCGATTCGGCAGGGAGCTTTTGGCGAGTTTATTTCGTCATAAACAATTGCGTGATGCAGAAGAAAGCGGCCAGGATCAGGAAAATGCCATAGCTGCCCGCCAGCACGCGCGACAGAGGCACAGAGCCAGACAGTACGCGCGGCTTGAGACATTGATATGTCAGGCGAACCGCTATGAGCAGAATACCAAGCAGCAACAAGAAATCCACCACGCGGATGGCAAACGCGCCGTTAAAGACGGCCAACGTGATAAACACCGCACCAAAGGACAGGAGCGCCCCGACAATATCGAGGATCGCCCAGCCCATAAACAGCCCCTCATCAAAAGAGTGGGTCATCAAGTGAGGCGTGACCTTGACGACAATAATCAAACCACCAACATATGAAATCAGGCTCAGCAGCGTCCAGAGTACATACGACATCTTATCTTTATCCCCAAGCGAATTCATGGGCATTGGTTAGCAACGTATACCCATGTGTATCACCCACGAGAAACACATAGACTGTAGAAATACCAGTGGTATCCGTCATATCCACCTGCTGCAAAGCAAAGGCCGAGCTATCAGCCCGCCAGATGACCTGCCCACTCGCGGCCAGGCTGTATTGCTGCATCGTCACCGGATTGGCAAGCGAGGTCACACACGGCCCTTTCTGCAAGAGCGGATGGTTCTCCGTCGCCACCACCTTCTGGCTATCTGGCCCCCATGACAACGCAAGATCATGGCCGAGCAGATCAGACGACATCTGAGCGAACAGTGGCGTCTCCGACCCGTCATCGAGGCGGTGAACCTGTACAGCACTCTTGCCTGTATTGGCGTCTCCGCTCAGGATATGCTGTGCCACCAGCAGCGCACCATCCGGCGAGACATCCCAGCCGGGCCTCATATAGGCAGAGTTGGCCGCATCGCTACACCACGCCTCGCTCCCCATATCAAACACTTTGCTGCTCTGGGCGGCTGGTTGTGCAATGGAATGACGATAAATCACCAACTGACTTTTCTGTTCAAAAGGATGTACGACGACCTGATAAAAAAGTTGCCCTTTGCTATAACGCATCGAGAGCATAAGCGGCATCCCCTGCTGAGGATCAGTAAGTGTTGTGACGCCTAGCGTGCGCAATGGGAGAACAAGTGATAGCTTCCCTGCCGTGACATCGTAGCGGTACAAACCCACGGTATTACCTACGTTTCCCGCAACGCCATTGTACCACGCCAGCAGGTGAGTTGAATCCTCCCAAAATACATATTGCCAGCTACTATTATGGGGCTTTCCGTTGACCGATGCATGCTGCTGCACCACCGGGAAGGTCATGGCGGTAAATTGTTTTGTGGTCGTATCCATCACATAGAGCGAGCCACTGGCCCCAAAATCGGGACCGGGACAGCCGCCACCACCTAAACCGGCAGGGCTGGCGTTCATCACCAGCGCCAGATAACGATCGCCCGGGGACCAGAGCGGACGCTGCCAGAAAACGTTGGGAGCCTGCTCATAATTGAAATGGGTCATCTGCACAGCAGCAACCCCATTAAGCGCGACCCAGAGCTGATCTTTCCGTATAAAAGCATACGTTTTGCCCGTTGTGCCTGCGGCGGCAGAGGGCGCAACAGCCGGACCTGCCGTGGACGCAACGGCAGGGGTACCATTGCCGGTATCAGGTGTGCCTCGTGGCACGGTGCCGACTCTATTTGATCCACAGGCAGAGAGCAGGCTCAACAGAGTGAGCAGGAGAGCAAGGAATATGGGAGAAAATCGCCTATCCATCAACAAATATTCACCTCGAAATTTGGCCTCAACCAGCATATGTCTCGATGACGCTACTGAAATGCTGAGTTATTATTCATCCTATACCGTGACACTCCGCACGGGATAAATCCCGGCAGCTTCTTCCTCGCCTCTGTACGCGCCTGTTCGAGGAAACGTAGCGTAGCTACACCTCGTTGAACAAGCGTAGTTGGGGAGGCAAAGATGTTGGGCGCTCATCCATCCAGAGCGATCCCTCCTGAGCGGTGCCATGCTCGTGACGGTCTCCATGCCTTGCCCTGGCAAGAGATGGTTGCTTTGGGTTTTGGGCGTCCTGGGAGACGATCACACCTGTTCCTTTCGGAACCCTGCCGGAACGTCCCCGGCGAGCTGGAGGCTTTCCCTGTACAATGGGATGACGATATCGTGCAACGAGCCGTTGCCCGATCACGATGGAGGCGTTACGGTCGGCATGCCCGTGCATCTGACAGGCAGGACAACGCACCAGGGGCGCACCAACGGTATACCCTTGCTGGGGATGCCAGCCCTGATTATAGCGGATGACTTTCTCACCACATCTGGCACAGTCCCGGCTCGTATTGCGAGGGCTGACCCGACTGGTAATGATGCGATGCTGCCACGCCTTGTACTTCGCATACCTGAAAATACGACCCTTCATCCAGTAGGCTCGTTTTGTATTGCCACGCCGACTATATTTGCCCTTCTCCGGTTTGAGATTGCCCAGATGCTC